>DQSV01000078.1 GCA_015663075.1 Methanothermococcus okinawensis
GAACTCATTACGGAGAAGGAGTTAGTTATAACCCATATTTTGTAGAAGATCCTTCAGGGCAATACCCCTCAATTGTAGATATGCTCGCAGAAAGGGATACTAAGGAGTATGGATATAGTATAAAATTAACAGGACTACCTATATCTTAGGATTAAATTATTAAAAAATATTTATAAAAAAATTAATTTAAAAAACTAAAAAAATAAAATAAAGAGTAATTAAAATAAAAAATAAAATAGATGATTTAAGATTTTGAAAATACTTAAGAAAGAATAAATAACCAAAAAAAATTAGAAATCCTATAATATAATATCCCCAATATCTGCACTGAGAAGATATAGATTAAATTCTTCTTAAAGGCCCTATTATAAACTTCATCAAGGTTAGGTAAAGTGGATAAACTAAACAGTTCTCCTTAATTTGTATTATTTGATTTCCACCCCTTTCTATTTTTTGCTAAAACTTTTTTATTATTTTTTTATACTGCTATTGATTCTTAATTATTTTTTTGTTTTTTATAGATTTATTTTTTGTTGTAATTCCCCATAATCATAACTCTATTTACTCCCTCAATTATGGCCTCAACTGAAGCCCTTACTATGTCCTCATTTGCAGCCTTTACAGTTACTTCCCTTCCATAACCTTCCAATTTAATAATAACCTCTGCTAAGGCATCTGTACCTCCAGTTATGGCATTTATATGATATTCCTTTAACTTTATTTTCTCACCTATTATGGATTGGATGGCCTTTATGGCAGCATCCACTGGACCAACACCTACCTTGGATGCAATATACCTTTCATTGTCTATGGTTAGGACTACACTGGCAGTGGGAATTACCTTGTTTCCCGTCATAACAGCAATCTGTTCTAAATTTACCACTCTCTCTGATTTTAAAGTTCTCTTGGTTAGATCCTCAACTATGGCTATTACATCGTTGTCTGTAATTCTCTTTTCTTTATCCCCCATATCTTTGATTCTATTGACTATCTCCTTAAATTGCTCCTCTGTAAGGTTCTCCCCAACTTTAAAACCTAAATCCTTTAACTTGGACTCTATGGCATGGGAGCCAGTGTGTTTTCCTAAGATAATCTTTCTCCTCTGACCAACAATCTCTGGAGGTATAGGTTCATAGGTTAGGGCATGGGCAAGTACTCCATGGGCATGTATTCCACTTTCATGGGCAAAGGCATTCTCTCCAACTACGGCCTTATTTACCTGGCATTTTATTCCTGTCAATTTAGATACTAAATTGGAAATTTCTGTAAGTTTTTCAGTTTTTATATTAGTATTTATTCCATATATCATTTTTAGGGATAATTCCACCTCCTCTAAGGCAGCATTCCCTGCCCTCTCTCCAAGGCCATTTATGGTACAGTGTATCTGCTGAGCCCCCCCTTCAATGGCACCTAAGGAGTTTGCCACAGCCAAACCAAAATCATTATGGCAATGTACAGATATGGGCAGTGAGATCTCCTCCCTTATTTTCTTTATAAGATACTCCATGGCCTTGGGAATCATCACTCCTACAGTATCTGGTACATTTATTCTATCTGCTCCTGCCTCTTCAACGGCCCTATATACCTCTATAAGATATTGAAGTTCTGTTCTTGTGGCATCTTCCCCTGAAAACTCCACAGTTATACCATGATCCTTTATATACTCCACGGCCTCCACGGCCTTTTTTATTATCTCCTCCTTATCCATCTTTAACTTGTACTTTCTATGTAGTGGAGAGGTGGCTATAAAGGTATGAATAGAATCCACATCACAGTCTATAGCAACATCTATATCCTTTTTAACAGCCCTTGCAAGGGCACAGATCTCTGCATCCATATTTAGGGAAGTTATCCTTTTAATGGCTTCCCGTTCTCCCTGGGAGGATATGGGAAACCCTGCCTCTATCACATCTACCCCTAAATTGTTCAGATTTACTGCAATCTCCACCTTCTCCTCTGGAGTTAGGGATACCCCTGGAGTTTGTTCCCCGTCCCTTAGAGTAGTATCAAATATGGCGACTTTATCAGGAAGGGAGATATTTTCCATGGCTCTTTTTATGATTTCATTATCCTCGCTGTAGGGTTTCATAATACCACCAGTAATTATAATTTTTAAAAAAAATACTTTTATTCAATTTAATTTTTTTAATTATTTTATATTTTTATTAATATATAATTTTTTAACATTTATATTATTTTTTTAGTCTTTTAATAATTTTTTAAATATATTTTATAGGGACTGTCGAGATAAAACATATAATAAAAATACTATAATAATAACTATATACTTCCTTGACAATTTCTTAATTTGACAGTGCCTAAAATCAAAACCGAAAAGTATATATATTAGAACTATGCTATTCACTTTGCAAACAAAATGCCTCGGTGGCTCAGCCTGGTAGAGCGCCTGACTTGTAATCAGGTGGTCGGGGGTTCGAATCCCCCCCGGGGCTTGATATTTGGGGAATTATTCTGGGCCTGTGGGGTAGCCTGGTCCATCCTTTGGGATTTGGGATCCTGAGACCCCAGTTCAAATCTGGGCAGGCCCACCACTTAAAAAATGAGAAGTATTAACCATTAGTACTTATTATCCGGCGGTAGTTCAGTCTGGTAGAACGGCGGACTGTAGATCCGCATGTCGCTGGTTCAAATCCGGCCCGCCGGACCATTAGGGCCCGTAGCTTAGTCTGGTAGAGCGCCTGGCTTTTAACCAGGCGGTCGAGGGTTCGAATCCCTTCGGGCCCGCTAATAAA
>DQSV01000007.1 GCA_015663075.1 Methanothermococcus okinawensis
AGCATCCTTAGTTTCAGTAGCAACTGAATTAATTATAAACAAAGTATTAGGTGTGGGAATACCAATTTATTAACTATTCTATTTTTATTTTTTTATTATATTCTATTTTATAATGGATATATTTGTAAAATATTATTATTTTTTTATAATTTCAAAAATTGATATACATATAAAAATTCTAAATTTAAAGAATAAAAAAATTATTATTATGGTAAAAAAATATAATTTAAAATTTAATATAAAAGAAATAAATATAAATGTTAAATTCCATATCACTTCTTTAAATGTCCTATAACCTTAGGAGCAGAGAGAGATCTTTATAAATATATTATAAAATTCATATCGGATTAAGGTAGGACTTAAAGTATCTCTCTTTACTACCGTATCATTTTCCTATATATTTTATTATATTTTTACAGTGAATTTAAAATCATGTTTTTAAATATATTTAGGTGATACTGTGGAGAATATCTTAAAGGAAATATATCAAAATATAGATGAAAAAACCATCATGGAAGAGGATAAAAGATATATTATGAATACCTATGGCAGACTTCCCATTGTTCCCATAAGGGGCCAGGGTATATATTTAGAGGATATCAATGGAAAAAAATATTTAGATTTTCTCTCAGGAATTGGGGTGAATAATATAGGTCATTGCAATCCAAAGTTAATAGAGGCTGTAAAGGAACAGATGGAAAACTTTCTCATACATACCTCAAACCTATATTATATAATCCCCCAGATAAAATTGGCAAATAAACTCACTAAATTATCAGGTTTAGATAAGGTTTTTTTCTCAAATAGTGGAGCCGAGGCCAATGAGGCTGCAATAAAACTTGCAAGGAAATACGGTAAAGATAATAACATAGGTCATGGGGAAATAATTACTATGGAAAATGGATTCCATGGAAGAACCCTTACAACAATAACTGCCACCCCAAAGGTAGATTATCAAAGGGGATTTGAGCCCCTTCCAAGTGGGTTTAAGTATGCGCCATTTAATGATCTAAATAAATTAATGGAAAATATATCTCCCAAAACTACGGCAATAATGATTGAACCTATACAGGGAGAGGGTGGGATAAATGTTGCAGATAAGGATTATCTAAGGGGAGTTAGGGAGTTATGTGATGATAGAAACTTACTCCTCATATTTGATGAGGTACAGTGTGGCATGGGAAGAACTGGAAAAATGTTTGCATATGAGCACTACAACATTAAACCAGATATACTTACTCTTGCAAAAGCCCTTGGAGGTGGCTTTCCAATAGGGGCCACCTTAGCAAAGGAGGAGGTTGCCAGTGCCTTTGAGCCTGGAAGTCATGGCTCCACATTTGGAGGGAATCATATTGCTACAGTAAGTGCCTATGTCACCCTAAGTATAATTGATGATCTCCTGAAAAATACTCAAGAAATGGGGGAGTACTTCATTAAAAAATTAAAAAACCTTCAAAAGAAGTATTCCTTTATAGAGGATGTAAGGGGCATGGGTTTAATGATAGGAATGGAACTTTCCTTTAATGGGGGAGAGATTGTTAAAAAAATGCTTGAAAAAGGATATTTAATAAATTGTACATCAAATACTGTATTAAGGTTTCTCCCTCCACTTATAGTAGAAAAAAAGCATATTGATGCCCTTGTTGATTCCTTGGATGAGGTATTTTCAGAGATTGATGCTTAATAATTTTTCTATTTTTACCGCTCTTGATGGGCCTTCCATTTAACAAATAAATAGTACTTCTGGGGTTCCTTTAGTTCCTCTTCTATTCTTTTTGCAATGGAATTCAAGAGATCTCTATGTACTCTCTTTTCAATATCTTCAAAACTTTCAAAGGGTTTTAACTCCCTTTCCTCTATTATTTTCCACATAACAGCCTTACCTATTCCAGGTAATAGTTGGAGGGAATGTAATCTTGTAGTTATTGGCTCACACTTGTTTATAAAGTTAACAAATCTCTTTTCATTTTTCATAATAGCCTCCTTTATAGTATAAAACAATTCTGTCTTTGAAGTAGGAGTTAATTCGTCATACTTCAACATTTTTATTATATGATCTATTTTATCCCTCTTGCCCTTTCCAATATATACCCTCTCGGCTAATTCAACTGTTTTATTATCCTTTAAGGCCATCTCCATTAATACAAACTGTCCTTCACCAAAAGCCTGTGCAACTGCTTTTCTTTGATGAAGGGGGATATTATCATCAGCATGACCATATTCGAGAAAATCTAGAATATAGGCGTAGTTTTCAAATTTTCTTTTTTTATGCCCATGTTTTTTCATTATTACACCTAAGAAAATTTTGCTGTATAAAATTAAATAAAATATTTAAATTGTAAATTATGAATTTTATAAAATAAAAGTATATTTAAGACAATAATATGGAAGAAATAATGTTACAAAAATGTTTAATATTATGTATTATAAAATGTATTAATTATCTTAAACTATAATATATATAATTTAAATAAAAAAATTAATTTTATATCTTACTTAATTTAAACCTATCTATATTGACTTACTACATCCAATATTTCCTTAGCATTCTTTGGAATCTCACTTTTGTAAAATATTATTTTTAAATCATCGAGATCTTCTGGAAGCACGTCTGCTATCTTTACACTTGTTTTTTCATCTAAACCTAAATTTATTAATTTACTAACTAACTCCTTGGAATCTTCAGCATTTAATTTTGTAAATTTTTCTAAATAATCTAATGCACATCCAAGTTCATAGGATATCTCTTCAGAACTTCTTTTTTTATTGGTTACCAAGTCCTTAACTTGGGATATGGTAACATATCTTTCAGAAATTATTTCCTTTCCTATCATAATTATTACCCAATCTATTTACTGGATTAATTTATATGGTACTAAATAAAAATCATGGAAAAAATAAAAAAGAATCATAGGATATAGGATGTATATTATAAAAATATAGTTTATGTAAAATAATTATACCTTACATTCCCTAAGGTGCTGGGGTCTAACTATTATTTCCTTATACTTATCCCCATCTTTAACTCTGACAATAAATGCACTTCCCCTCTGTCCTACAACAGTACCAGTTTTACCATGGAATTTTGGGTGGGGCATGCCCTTATGTACTGAAGGATCTATTTTGATATGTACCATATCCCCTTCGCTGTATTCCTTTAATGCTCTTGTAATGGGATACAATCCCTTTTCTCTTGGATGTTTTTTAAGTTTATATCTTGTTTTACTTCTAAATCCTTCACTTCTTTGTGCCATGTTTATTCCTCCTTTTATTTCAATTTATTGCTTAATAAAAAATTTAAATATTCAGCATTAAAAATAAATTTTATATATACTATTTTATTCAAGTATAAAAAGTTATTGATTATTTATTTTTATATTTATCTATACACATTAATCATGAACTTCCAACACATCCAATGTTTTACACTTACATTTTTTATTTAGTATTTCTGAGACTGAGGGTGATGTTCTATTTTCATCACCACTTATAAGTTCCTTTATATAGAGGCCCCCATCACAATGGATATTAAGTTCAAAGGTTTTGGCGTCTATTCTATTAACCTTTACATCATATACCTTACGTACCCTTATTAAGTCTGCCCTTCTATGGGCTACACGAAGGGGGGTTCTTTGATTTATAGTTGAATTCTTCAATTTCTCCACAACCTTTAAAAGTTCTTCATCAGACAATTCCTCTTCACACTCCACAACTGCCAAATAGGTTTTTCTATGGGGTTCATTTTTAAAAAATACTACGTCCCCTTTATTACCATATTCTAAATTTAATACCTCAACATTCCCACTTCTATTTATTTTTTCCTTAATCTCCTCTAAATTTGCTTTTCTTATTTTTGGTTCCTTTATTTGAAGAACAAAGGGCCTTCCCTTTCCAAGCATTCTAACATCAATATCCTCCCTACCTGCGCCATGGAAGGATTCATCCTTTCCTTTGAAGACCTCCATAAAGGGCTCTGCTATTATTTCCTCTACAGAGGTATTGTATCTCTTTCCAGTGTAATTACACCTTTCACATCCCTTTCCTCTACAGTGATTACATGGCCACTTTGTTTGAGGTATGCCCCTTATTAGTTTTCTATATCGGCCCTTTATAAATATGGAATTTACCTGTAATTCTATTTTTTTATTGTAGGGATTTATCTTAATAACAATGTCTGGATTTTGCTTATCTACAATTTTTGCTATGTTTTCAAGTAATAATCGACCCATGACCCTGTTAAATTCTTGTCTTATACTTTCCATATAGGGGGTTTTTATTTCATCTTCAAGTTTTTTTATATCCTTAGGAAGTATGGTTCCAACTAAGAAAGTGTCATATTGATAATCCTTTAATAAACATAAAACCCTTTCCAATATTTCCTTTAAATTTTTTTCATTGAATATGGATCTACACCAGGGGCAGTTCTTTTCTATACTTTCATTTATAGGATACTCTTCTTCACTTATTCCTTTTATTTCTAATAATCCACTTCTACGTATGTAATATAAATCCTCCTTTATTTTCAGTAGTTTTTTAACTATGTCCTTTTCTTCATTGTTGTTGTGTGAATCTAAATTAGGATCCGCATCAGCAGCATCGTCATTATCTTTATTCATATCATTGTTATTATCATACTTTTCCATTAAAGAATATAATTTTGATTCCAATTCCATAGCCTTTGCCATTTTTATGGATTTTCCCCTTTCATAATTTGAGGTATGAAGCAATTTTCCATACAATCTCCCAAAACACCTGTGACATAGGGGATAATCCTTTAATATTCTTATTATATCCATAGGGATACCTCCAAACAAAAGTTAAAATATAAAAATAAAAATAAAAATCTATTTATAATATAAATAAATAGATAAAAAATAATGAAGGGTTAGTATATTAATAGATTATAAAATATATAAATATAAAATTTGTTCCCTAAACAATTTGTGGAATGAAGATTCTCTAAATGACTGAGTGTATATCCTCCGCTAAGTTAAGGCATAGAATTTACTCTTTCTTTAAATGTAAATGTTAAAAAATCTAACTCCAAAAGTTGATTTATGTGTTTGATTATATAATTATTTTTTTATTTTATTTAAAATTTTATTTAATTTTAATTTATTTTTAATAATTTATATAAATTTTAAGGTAATAGGATGAATAATTATAATAATATTTTAAATAACTCTAAAATGACCCTTTTGAAAAATCTGGAAAAATATGAAATTAATTTGGAAAATATGGTAGATTGTGGAATGGAACTGTGCATTTCCAATGAGGATAAAGATAGCATCCGAAGAAAACTTGAAAAAATAATATTAAGTAAGTTAAATGACCCCAATGTATTGATATTACTAATCTGTGCCTTAAAACTTGAAGAAGAGGGTATTAAAGGGAACTTACCCTTTGATTATAATGAAGATCCAAATTACATTTACGCAGATGAGATTATTGGAATGGCAATTGCCAATGAAATATCTGGAACCAAAGGGGTTTTTAACTTTAGATGGTATGATGCAAAAAAGCCCGGTATAATAGGAATTCTCGATAAAGAAGGATATATTTTTCTTGATGATGCCATAGCAGGTTTTGTTGCAGGATGTATGTCAAAGGTATTTGAATAGCATATATAAAAATATAAAAAAATATTAATAAAAAATAAGAAGAATTAAATTTTAATTTTAAATTTTGATAAAAATAACAAAAAAAGATTTTATTTTGAAGAGTCCCAGATGGGTTCCCCTTCAAAATTATCACTTTATACTATTAGGAGGTAGGATACCCAAATTAATTATTTAATGTTTTTTAATATGTGATATCATTAATTTATTTTTATTCAATTATAACATTTCCCTTACTTTTTTGAGCATATATTCGAAAACATCTTTATCAGTCCAGACTCCCTCTGGAACATCAATAATCTTTTTAAGTTCTAATGGAACCCCATCCATTCTATAGGCCGTACCTCCAGTTTCCAATCCTGAAAAGGAGGTTGGTATTACAATGTTTGATATTTCTGTGGTAGGCGTTTGGTGAGGGTCTATACATACTAAGGGTATTTTTGTCATATGTTTAATTGCCTTTTGTGGGAAGTGTGCCCCAGGATCTGCTGCAATGTTCAACATCATATCAGTTTCTCCCCTCTGAAGCACATCATTTGCACAAGTTTCCCCTGGGTTATATCTTGGATAGCCCCTTGTGAGATCCACACCAAATGGATATCCAGTGAGCCATGTAACAACCTGGTTAAAACCATTTACGTTGTAATGTCCTCTCATTGGCATTAATCCAAACTTAGTATAGGCATTTAAGTCAATAACCAAACTAATTGCAATATCTACATTTCTATGTCTTCCCTTGGACATTGTTACTCCCATACCGAAGTATAACTGTCCAAACTGAGCACTTTTACAAAGATCCATTGCTTCGTAGATGGTTTCAACAGGCACTCCTGCCACAGAATCAACTTCAAATTCATATCCCCTAAGTGCAGCCCTCATGGCACATGCCAATTCATAGTCCTTATGGGGTTCCAACTGTATGTGTATATCTGCCAATTTTGTAGTATCTGTTTTTCTTGGATCTACCACAATCACAGTTCTATCATTTCTCCCCCTGTCTCTGAAAAACCCTCTGGCATATACGGAATATCTTCCCATATGTCTTGGATGGGCATGTATTGGATTACACCCCCAGAATATTACTAAATCAGATCTATTTTTTGCTTCACCAAGAGTACAAACTGGGTATCCTACCTCCTGCAATGCCAATACTGAAGGTCCGTGTCAAACACTTGCAGTGTTATCCAATATGGCACCTACATCTATACCAACATTCACTGCTGCATGCTGAGCATTACAATCTATGGATGAGAATCCATACATCAAAGGTAATTTTGATTCTACTAATAATCTCGCAGTTTCTTCTATTGCTGTCTCATAATCTGTCTTTTTGAAATCATCTTTTTTGTTCTCTCTCATTAAAGGCTCTGTATATCTTACAGCACCCTCAAAGTGCATGAATTTTGCATGGCCTATCCTACATGCATTCTTTGTTCCCACTATGTGGTTGTTCTCTACCATAACCTCAATATCATCGCAGAGACAACCACAAAATGGACATACAACATTTTTTACAATTTCTACCAAAGAAATCACCCCTTATTGGGCTTGTATTAATTAAATTTTTGAAATTGGACAATTATTAATTACAAATAGTTAGATTATTTATATACATAATAATTTTTTATAATATTTATAATTTATTATATCATTTTATTTTTATAATATTACAATTTTTTAATACCTATAAGATTTTATCTCAATTCCAACACTTTCTTTTTTTCGGCCTCGGCACAGGATAGACAGAGTAAGCACATTACACAGTATCCCTTCAATGGAATCTTTCCTTTACTTAATTTCAAGGTTTTCATAGGACATACTTCAACACACTTGCCACATTTATCACACAAATGTGGGCTAAACTCTATCCTGTTGTAGTCCTTTCCATTGTGATTTATTGTACCTAATTTCAAGGCTCCAGTTGGACATGCCACAGTACATGCCCCACAAACTATACACATTTTTATAGTTTTTGTTTTTTTATCGGCTACAATTGCATCTGTTGGACATACTTTGGAACACTTTTCTAATATATCATAGTCCTTCTCAATAATTACTAAGCCTTCATCTGTAATTGGATGTGCTGATTCATATTTTACCTCTAAAGTTAAAGCATCCACAGGACAGGCCTTTACACATAATTTACATGCTGGACAGGCCTTTGGTACTTCAACTATGAGTTTTTTATCATTGTATTTTATCATATCCCCAGGGCAGGTCTCAACACAAACTATGCACCCTATACATTTATTCTCATCAACCTCAAACTTAAGTACTTCTTTCTTTCTCTTCTTAGGTATTTTACCAGATATAAATATGGCATTCCATGGGCAGGTTTGGGCACAGATAGAACAATATATACATTTATTTTTATCAATAACAGCCCTGTTATCCTCCATAGTTATAGCATCTACAGGACATACTGGAACACAGATTTCACATCCCACACAGGCATCAGTAACTGCTATGGGTTCACTGGGTATTTTGATTTCTTTAGGTGGCTTCTCAATTAGACCAGGTATTGATATTATATCTATTGGACATATTTCAACACATTTTTTACATAGGACACAGTGTCCCTTAGAGTAGGGAAGTCTATCATCAACCTTTTTTATCTTTGTGGGGCATGCTTCTGCACAGGCTCCACATTTTATACACTTTGATGGTTGAAATGCCACTACATCATTGAATTTATATAGGGCCCCAGTGGGACATGCATTAGCACATTGCATGCATAAAATACAAACTTTGAATGGTGCTATCTCAATGGATTCCATAGGGCAGATGGCGGCACAGGCATTACACACTAAACAGGCTTCCTCTTGAATTTTAATACCTCCCATACTAGACCTCCTTTGCAGGTATTAATTGTTATCCACTATTTTATTTGAATACCCAGGTAATTCATTAAAAATTTATATTATTAATTATTAAATATTATAAAATATATTTTTATATGGCATAAAATGGTATTTTACAAATTAAATATTAACTACCTCCTGCATAGAAGGTACTTTTCCTACAACCTCCCATAAGGTTTGGTTGTAGGACTTAATCTTCTTTTTTTATTTCAAATAGTACTTCTCCCTTTTTATTTTTAACAATCATGTGGGCAGCACATGAGTATCATGGATCATAAGCCCTTAAAACCATTTCTATGAGGTTCAATTTTTTTTCATCTATGTCCATATTATCACCTTTTTAATAATTATTACTTAAGAATCTCTGTTGCAGCCTGTTGAATGGCCTTTTCCATTGTAGGTACATTATGAGTTGAAGCCACTATCATATTGGCCTTTACAACAATTCCCCTTTCATCTGTCTCATAATTATGTATTAATACTCCCCTTGGAGCCTCTACAACGCCAACCCCATTGCCTGCCTTTGGTTCTACCTCTGCCTTTATGTCTGTGGAGGTAATTTCACTATCCTCTAAGAGTTCCTTGGTTCTCTCACAGGCCCCAAGTAATTCTATAAGTCTTGCATGATTGTAGGCCAAGGATTGATTAGCAGGACTTCCAAATATTTCTATAAACTCCTTTCTAGCCTCTTCAGCCAAAGGTGTTGCCATACTGTCACATACATTCATCATTGCCAAAGGACCTACTCTATAAATACCTTCAGGATATCCTACCTTTTTATAGTATGGGTATTTTACATAACTGTAAGGTACAGTATGCTCTCTAATATAGTCTAAATATTCTGAAGGCATAAAATCTATTTTTTCACTACCATCAGGAGATAAGAATCTCAAATTACCATCATAAAATGCATGCTTTCCATCTTTAACTATACCCAAATACCAGGTATCTATTGTTCCCAAAGATTTTATTATATTCATATACTGTTCATTTAATGATTTAATTAAATCAATACCTTCCTTTGAATACTCTATAATGGTGTCAATTTCCTTTAAAAATGCATCTCTCTCCTCTTCACTTAGAGTCTTGGATATTCCTCCAGGAATTCCAGTTACAGGGTGAATAGGTTTTCCTCCAGTCTTTTCTATTAATGTCTGACCAAATTTTCTCGTGGCTATTGCCTTTTTAGCAACCTCTGGAGCTTTATCTATCAAACCCACAATGTTTCTAACTGAGGGATCTGCATCAGGACCCAATACCAAATCTGGAGCCGCAAGATAGTAGAAATGTAGGGCATGACTATGTATTATGTTTCCCATAAGCATTAATTCCCTAAGTTTTTTAGCAGCACTTGGAATTTCAACCCCCCAGGCAGCATCAATGGCCTTAACACTTGCAAGGTGGTGAGGGGTTTGACATATACCACAGATTCTAGGTACGATCCTTGGTACCTCTTCGGCAGGCCTTCCTACAACAAATTGCTCAAATCCCCTTATTGCAGTAATGTGCAATTTAACATCTGTTGGTTTTCCTGATTCATCCAATGTAATTGTAACTTTACCATGACCCTCAACACGACTTATTGGCTCTATAGTAACTTTACCCATAATAGGTCACCATATTTATATTTATTTTTATGAATAAAAATAATAATATAATTTTTATAAATTTTTTATTAAATGTAGTAATTATATCAATTAATAAATAATAGTAATTAATTAAATTCAATAATAATCAATAAATTTAGTAAATTAATAAATATAACAATAATTTTTTATTTTTTTTTCTCCACTTTCTTAGGTATTAGTGCATCAGCCATTGAGAATCTATAGAATAGACCTACTTTATCTGAAAGTTTTAGCACTGCATCACCTGTAGATGCAAAGGCATTTGCTACTGCAGCCCCCTGATCAAGGACAGCATCTGTTTTTCCATAGCAACCTCTACAGGGAACATTTACTGATGGACACATTGCTCCACAGCCTGCCCTTGTAGCCATACCTAAACAGGTATACCCTTGTTCATATAAACATAATTCTTTATCAGGAATACCTTCAAAGGTTCTCTTAAGTTCCTTAGGATGGATACCTTTCTTTTTTCTTGGACATTCATCACAGAGTATTTTTGTAGGAAGTATATTGGGTTCCTTGCCTTCCAATAGTGCCATTATTAAACTTGCATTATGTTCTGGTTTTGGAGGACATCCTGGCACTGTATAATCTACCTTTATAATATGAGATACTGGATACACCCTATCAAGTAATTTTGGAACGTTCTCCTCTGGAATTTCATCGGGGTTATCCACTGAACCAGTAGCGTATATTTCATTCAATAAATTCTTGGTGGAGTATAGATTACCAAGGGCTGGAATACCTCCATAAGCGGCACATGTTCCCCATGCCACTACAATTTTTGATTTTTCTCTAATTTCCTCTGTAAGGTGTTTATCGTGTTCATTTCTAATTCCCCCCTCTATAAGAAATACATCTATACCCTCTGGAATCTCCTTTACATCTGCTACAATGGGCCCATAAACAATTTCCAGATTGGGGAGAACATCTAAGAGTTTTTCGTGAAGATCTAACAATGACATGTGGCAGCCAGAACATCCACACAATTGAATCATTCCTAATTTCACTTTATCTGCCATATATTAATCACCTTATTAAGAATAGTGGATATATTAAAATAAAATACCCCCTACTTTGGAGGCGGTCCTTCCATAGGTCCATATCGGTTCCCTATGGAATTCATCCCTTTTAATTTTTTGTTATTTACCCTGACTGGCTTTGAGAGGGTTTGGACCTAATTTATTAATTTTTTCGAACATGATATTTGATGCCTCAACAAACTTGGTAGCCTCTGCTGCGCTCATGAAGAACATCTCTATCCTATCTCCCCCTATCCCAAGTTCATCCAATATTTCTTTTGTAAGTTTAACCCTCTCTTCGGCCCTAAAGTTTCCAGTCTCAAAGGCACATTCATGAGGTTTACAACCTACAACCATCACACCGTCGGCTCCCTTTTGGAATGCCCTTAGTGCATAGGTTATATCAAACTTACCAGTACAGGGTATCCTTACAATTCTAATAGATGCGGGGTATTGCATTTTACTTGTCCCAGCCAAGTCTGCTGCACCATATCCTCACTGGTAGCATGAAAATGCTATAATTACTGGATCTGCCATATTTTCACCAGGTTTATTTTAATTTATTTTAATTATTTTCATTTATAGTCAGTTATATAATCTCTTAACTTATTTTCCATTTTAAAGTTTTATATATCTTAAAATATTTTATTGCTTAACTATAATAATTATTTTTTTAATTATATTCTATTTTTTCCTATTTTTTTTTTAATTATTTTTTTACTTCTTTAACTCATAAAAACTTAAATAAAATATTTAAAATCCCATAAGGACTACATAGTCCCAATCAACACTACCCTGACAATTTGTCTTCGGATAGTGTATCATCTTGCGGGATTTTTTAATAACCACCCTAATGTTGTCAATAATAAAGTTATATTTCTATTTACTATTTTTATTTTCCAGTTAATTAATTATATAGCCATATATGTTGTGCCATTCCAAAAATAATATTTTTTTACTGATTTACCAACTGATGAGCTTCAAGTATTCCATCGATTGTTGAAATGATCTGTTCATCTCTATAGTATCTCAATTGCATGGCTCCACTTGGACAGGCTCCACAACAGGAACCACATCCCTTACAGGCAATATCATCCACAACTGCTATTAAATGCCCATCATCAGTTTCTTTATAAGATATTGCATTGTAGGGGCACATTGAACCACAGATTTCACATCCGCCACATAAATTCTCATTCGCAAGGGCCCTTATCAGTTCTATTTTAAATTCTCCCTTAGACATTGGAATTGCCACAGCACTTGCTGCACCCTTGGCCTGAGCCACTGTATCTGGAATATCTTTGGGTCCCTGAACTACTCCAGCAATAGCTATACCATCAACTTTGGTATTAACTGGAGCTAATTTTGGGTGAAGTTCCTTTAGGAACCCGTCTGGGCTGATGTCCAATCCCATCATTCTTGCTAAGTCCTTTGTCTCAGGCCTTGGCACAAGTCCTGCAGATAATACCACAAGATCTGCCTCAATCTCAAGGATTTCGCCCATCAATGTATCCTCCACTCGAACAATTAAGTTTTTAGTTTCTGGATCTTCAATAATGGCTCCGGGTCTTCCCCTTATGAACTTAACTCCAAACTGTTCCTGGGCCCTTTGATAGTATTCCTCATAACCTTTACCAAAGGATCTAATGTCCATATAGCAGATATATACCTCGGAATTAGGATCATGCATTTTCATTAATTGGGCATTTTTTAGGGCAAACATACAGCAAATCCTTGAGCAGTATGGATTACCTACTTTTAAATCTCTGGAGCCTACACATTGTATAAATACAGTTCTGTGGGGATGCTTTCCATCACTGGGCCTTATCTCATGGCCACCTGTAGGTCCTGCAGGGTTAATCATTCTCTCCAATTCCAAGGTTGTTATGACATTATCATAAACTCCATATCCATACTCCTCTTTTAAGGTGGCATCAAATTCATCATAGCCTATTGCTACAATGATTGTACCTGCTTTTAATTTAATTTCTTTTGGCTTTTGATTGAAATCAATTGCCTCAGGGCCACAGGCTTCTTCACACAATCTACAATCTATACAGTAGTTTTTATCAATGGTATATACCAATGGGACGGCTTGTGGGAATGGCGCATATATGGCTTTCCTAGTACCCAATCCTAAATCAAATTCATTGGGTACCTCTATTGGACATACTGCGGCACAGGCACCGCATCCAGTACATTTGGATTCATCCACATATCTTGGCTTCTTTTCAATAGTTACTTCGAAGTTGCCAATATATCCGGAAATTTCCTTTACTTGGGCATAGGTAATTATTTCAACATTAGGGTGGTTTGCCACTGTAACCATCTTAGGGGCTAAAATTCACAGAGCACAGTCGTCAGTAGGGAACGTCTTGGCCAACTGGGCCATTCTTCCCCCTATGGATTCATCCTTATCTATCAAATAAACCTTATAACCTTGATCTCCTAAATCAAGAGCAGCCTGTATTCCAGCAATACCTGCTCCAATAATTAAACAGGATTTATCCACCTCTACAACCTTTTGAGGTATATCTTCCAATCTTTTGGCCCTCTCTACTCCTCCAGCAACTAATTCCATGGCCTTTTTAGTTGCTTTATCCACATCATCCATATGGACAAAGGAATCCTGTTCTCTAATATTTACAAACTCCAAGTAATAGGGTGATAAGCCTGCTTCTGCAATACAGGTTCTAAATGTAGGTTCATGGATCTTAGGAGTACATGCTGCAACAACTATCCTACTCAATTTATATTCCTTTATTGCATTTTTAATTATTTTTTGACCTGGATCAGAGCAACAGAATGGATAGGTTTCAGCATACACTACTCCATCAAGTTTTAAAGCAAATTCCTTTACGGCTTCACAATCCACGAGACCATTTATGTTAGCACCGCAGTAGCAAACAAAGACCCCAACTCTGGGGCTATCCATATATTCACCTCCTATATGGGTTTAATAATCTATAAATTGATTTATGTAATATATAAGGTTTACAATATATTTTAATATTCTAAATTTATTATGTTATATATCCATTATATAAATATATGTCTCAACAATATTAATAAGATTTATTAAATATATTGTAAATAATTATGATCTATCTAAAAGTTAATTAAAATTAATGAGCGAAAAATATATATATTATAAGTATTAACTAAATTATGCGCGGTGTGGGACAGTGGCAAAATGCTTTTGTTACACCCCCAATATGCTGCTGATAACACCGTGTGTTGGAGACTCGTTCTCCTAAACCCCATTCCTACCCCCTCATACCCCAGATTGTCAAGAATAGTTTTAAATAAAGTTTTTTTTACAGAATTTAGATATATTCAACACCCCCAATCTATTTTATCCCCTCCCACTTTTCATTAGGATTTATTTTTTTATATTTATTTTTTTGAAGATTTACGGATAATGGATATTATATATTGTTAATATAATATATATCGGTATATATAAATATATCGTTATTTTAGGTATATTTAAATAAGTATTTGATTAAATTTAAAAATAAAAATAATAAGTTTGAGGGATTTTATGGATATAAATAATTTAATAATTAACTCACTGATATATATTTTACCAGCCTATGTTACAAATGCTGCAGCCTGTATATTTGGAGGAGGTAAACCCCTGGACTCAGGTAAGTTGTTTATGGATGGAAGAAGAATAATAGGGAATGGCGTTACCTATAGAGGGACCTTTTTTGGATTGTTATGTGGTGTCATTGCTGCTATTTTGGAGGGTATTTTTTTTAATTTGAACATTGTTGGAAATATTGCGTTTTATTACCATGTCTTTGAATGGGCATGTGTTGGCTTATTGTTGTCCTTAGGGGCACTATTTGGGGACATGTTAGGTAGTTTTATTAAAAGAAGGTTGGGATTTACCCAGGGAAGGCCTGCCCCCCTATTGGATCAACTTGGTTTTGTGTTGTTTGCCATACTATTTGCCTATCCATTTGCACCAATACCTTGGAATATGATTATTTTGTTGTTAATTATAACTCCATTAGTACATTTGTTTAGTAATATTTTGGCCTATTTATTGGGAATTAAAAAGGTATGGTGGTAACTTATGGTCTTAAATATCTCCTATTTACCCTAATTCCATCACTCACAATAATAAAGATTAAATGCCAACAGATTAAAAATAATCTTAACAGATGGATCTCTTTCACTTACAGTTCTTATAAATCCTAATAAAACCATCTACATCATGTAGGGATATTATTATTTCTTTAAATATTTTTTTATCTTTTCCCTTTTTATATTTAGGATTAGATTATTTTTTACTTTTTTAGATCAATTTTAATTTTATTTTTATTTTATTATTTAATTTTTTTAAATTATTTTTTTGTTTATTTTTATTTTTTATATTGTTGATATGGTTTAAGAAATCATGTTCTTTATTATAATTTTCCTATATCATTATCATATGTTTTCTTAATGTATTTTTTAATTGATTCATAATCCTTATATAGGCTATTTTAAAATATATCTTTGATGGGAAGTAAGTTAATAATATTCATTTTGATAAATTATATATAATACACCAATCACATATCAAAATTTAAATTATTAAAAATATATTAAAAATATATTAAAAATTTTGTTTTAATAAAATATGATATATCAAAAAATAGAAGGGTAATACCATGGAAGTAATTGAAATTGTAATTAATAACGAAGAAGAATTACATAAACACATGGAAGATATAGAGGAAGGGGATTATTTTGAGGCATACTTTGGAAGATGCCATGTAGAGGGAATTGTTATATGCCGAGAGGATACATTCTTTAGATTAGATACTGAAAGGGATGTATTGAGGCTTATAGAATTTGAATTATCTGATGTACTTGATCAATTAATTGAGGTAGCCTATACTAAACATGATAATAATAACGTAAGAAAGGTTTTAAAATTAGTTGAATAAAAAATAATTATTAACATTAAAGAGAGGATAATATACATGTTTATGGGTGCCACAACAAAAGATGGTTTAGATATTGCAAAGAAATCCAGAGATATTGTAAAGATTAAAATAAAAAATGTATTGGGAGAAGAAGTAGTAAAGTATTCTAATGAAGAAATAAGTATAATTGAAAGGGTAGTACATGCCACTGCTGATGAAGAGTATGCCGAGCTTATAAAATTTAATAACAATCCAATAGAAAATGGCATTGAGGGCCTAAAAAATAATTGTTCTATTGTGGTGGACATTGGGATGGTTGAGGCGGGCATCAGATATGATAGGGTATATAATTTTATAAAGGACAAAGAAACCCTTAAGATTGCAGAGGAGGAGCAGATTACAAGAGCAGCAGCAGCCATGAGGGTTGCAAAATCCCATATTGATGAGGGTATCGTTGTAATAGGTAATGCTCCCACAGCACTATATGAGGTAATAAGATTGACTCTGGAAGGAGAGGTCAATCCAAAACTTATTGTAGGAGTACCTGTGGGTTATGTTAAGGCCAGTGAATCCAAAGAACTTTTATGCAAAACAAAAATACCCTCAATAACTACAACAGGACCGAAGGGAGGCACTCCAGTTGCAGTGGCGATTATAAATGGTATTATAGCCCTTAGTAAAAATGAAAGGGTATGATTTAAAATCATAAAAAATTAATAATAAATAAAGAATTAGTAAAAAAATAAAAGAATTGAATGGCAATTAACAAAAATAAAGAAGAACGATAATAAAAAAGTTAAATTAAATAATAATAAAATTAAAAATAAAAATAATTATAGAATAGGATGAAATTCATGCTAAACGAGACAGAAACAAGGATTAAACTAATAGATCCGAAACTGCATGAATCAGGTTGGAACCTTTTGTAAAATATATAGAAAGTTTTGAATCTTCTGAAATCATGAGTAGAGAATTAAAGAATCATGAAAGATATGGTTTAGGAAGTGCAATAGGAGATAAAGCATGTCATTTGTTTGTCAAATGGTATATTCACACTCTCAATTTAACTACCAGAGAAGATGACGGATGGGATAAGTGGTCTTTTGAAGTTCCTTTTGATAGTAATGCTGGTAGAGTATTATTTAGAGCTGGTTTTTTCACAAGTTTAGCAGATTTAGAAGATTATGAAAATTGGGAAGTAATACAAAAAGGAAAAGGTAAAGGAAAAACACATTTATATTAGAGTTACAAACATAAGAGGTAAAAAAGTTCAAAAAGGAATAGATGATGAAAAAATTATAGAAAATTATCATGAAGTTATTTTAAACCATTTGAAAATCAAAAAAAGAGTTTCAAACAAAATTGAGATACAACAACTACCTAATGCCATACTACTCAATTCTAAATTTGGAATTGGTGATTTTGACGATGGACTTATTTATATAGGTACTAAGTTTTGTTTTAACCATGACAAACCAGATTGTAAAAATTGTCCATTAAAAGATTTATGTTTAGGTAAAAACAAAAAATCTGAATTAATTAAAAATTATAGAAAATAATTTTTGGCGACGGCGGCATTGCAACTAACGAATATTTCACGCACTTTTTATTCGCATAATCTCCCAAAAAAATAGTTAAAGCGAAGTTTTATAAAGTTATTTTTCATATAATTTCTTATGGATTTATATATTAAAAAGCTTACGCCGCAAGAAAGATACAAGCTAATAGGCAACTTATTGAAGAAATAAAGCTAAAGAAATATTCCTACCAAACAAGTAAGACTTACATTTCAGTTGTGAAAAGATTTCTGAAATCTGGTAAAATATCAAGATATAAGGAGCATAGAGTTGAATTCATAAGAAGAGCTGGAATAAAAGCAAGAGAAACAGACATACTGTTGAAGCGAAGAAACAGCTAAAATATGGTTAGATGGTTGGTTTGTTTACTAAAACTTCCTAAGACCTCATTTGAGCTTGAAAGGTAAACGTCAGCTGAAGCTTGCGGAATTAATTTGAATATAGAAAACAATTGGGAAGACATGTGAGACAAAAGCATAACCCTTCAATAATTTTTATTTTTTCATTTCACCAACAATAAGTTAACAGAACCTATGACTAAAATATTTATATACTAAATCAGTATCTTCTCCCAACTCTATAAGTGTGGTTAATACGTCAAACCCTTCTATATTATCCTCCAGGATGTCTAAAAGTATCTGCTGGACTAATGGATCCTCTAACATCTCGTATAA
>DQSV01000018.1 GCA_015663075.1 Methanothermococcus okinawensis
AAATCTCCTTCCCAAAGGAAACTATTGGATATTATGAAATTATGTGGTTCCCATCTTGGAAATAATTTAATATGTACTCCTCAAATACATAAATACTCAAAATGCTTTAAAAAAATAAAAAAGTATTATATTTTATAAATTTTATAAAAAATTTAAAAAAAGAATTAATAATTATTTAGTTTATTTTAAGACTCTGCCATCTCCATTATTAGGGCTACATCCTTATAATCTATTATTCCGTTGTTATCCATATCAAGCCTTTTTTCATTGTCATTTGTTGCTATTTTACCAACATGTATCTACATGGTTATTGTATTCATATACTAGTATATAAATTTTTTCATTTTTGAAATATAATTCATAAAGTAGGAACAATAATATAGAAAAAATAAGTGTTATTATAAAAATTATTAAAAAATATAAAGGAATAAAATAGTATTACTATATAATATTCATAAAATTCATTATTTTTAAAAAACTATTATCGTGCTAAATTCTAATTTTTTATAAAGTAGTTGGTGATTTTATGATTACAGATATATTAATCATAGGAGGAGGAGGGGCTGCAGCAAGATGTGCAATAGAATGTGAGGGAAAAAATGTAATAATGGCTGTCAAAGGCCTCTTTGGTAAAAGTGGATGCACTGTAATGGCTGAAGGTGGCTACAATGCAGTATTAAATCCCGAGGATGATTTTCAAAAGCACTACAGGGACACATTAAAGGGAGGAGGCTATATAAATAATCCTAAATTGGTTGAAATACTTGTAAAGAATGCTTCTAAAGAATTAAGGAACTTAGAGAGGTTTGGAGTCCTATTTGATAGAAATCAGGATGGAACCATTGCCCAAAGACCCTTTGGAGGTCAAAGTTTCAATAGAACCTGCTACAGTGGAGATAGAACAGGGCATGAACTTATGGCAGGTTTAATGGAGTATATTAGTAAATTAGGAAATGTTAGGATTTTGGAAGATTTAATGGCTCTAAAATTAATAGTTAAGAATAATAGATGCTATGGAGCCCTATTTTTAAATTTAATAACTGGTGATATTTTTCCAATATATGCAACATCTACAGTTCTTGCAACTGGAGGGGCTGGGCAGATCTACCCTATAACCTCAAATCCAATTCAGAAGGTAGGGGATGGCTTTGCAATGGCCTATAATGAGGGAGTGGAATTAATAGATATGGAGATGGTGCAATTCCACCCAACAGGAATGGCTAACTCTGGAATACTTGTTACTGAGGCTGTAAGAGGAGAGGGGGGCATACTCTATAACAAAAATAAAGAGAGATTTATGGTAAACTATGATAGGGAGAGGATGGAGTTATCCACAAGGGATGTAGTTGCAAGGGCAATTTATAATGAAATCAAAATGGGAAAGGGTATAAATGGAGGGGTATATTTGGATGTATCCCATTTAAAAAGGGAGGTTATTGAAGAAAGATTGGAAACAACATTTAAGCAATTTCTGGATATTGGTATAGATATAAGAAGGGAACCTATGGTTGTAGCACCTACAGCCCATCATTTTATGGGGGGTGTTAGAATAAATGAAAAGTGCCAATGTAATATAGAGGGCCTCTTTGCTTGTGGAGAAGTTGCAGGAGGCATTCATGGGGCCAATAGATTGGGGGGAAATGCCCTTGCAGATACGCAGGTCTTTGGTGCAATTGCTGGTAGAAGTGCTATGGAGTTTGCAGAGGTGAATGAAATTAATATTGGAGAGGTTAAGGGATATACAAATAAAATTGTTAGGGATATTAAAAGGGATATTAAGGATAAAATGAATAATGGAGATAATAAAAATAATGAATATTATTCTTATAACGTATTTAAATTAATAAATAATTTTAAAAGAGTAATGTGGGATAGTGTTTCAATTATTAGAAATGAAAAAGGATTAAAAAATGCCCTTTTAGAAGTAAATAGATTAAAAAAGGATTTAAATAATATTAAATTAAATGGAATAGTTCAAATACAAAAATACTTTGAATTCAAAAATATGTTAACTGTGGCAGAGACTATTATAAAATGTGCATTGGAGAGAAGGGAAAGTAGGGGGGCCCATTATAGATCAGATTATCCTAAGATGAGGGAGGATTTGAAGGGTAATTTAGTTGTATGTGGCGATAGGATAGAGTTTATTAAATTATGAAATTAAAAATATAGGCATTAAAAAAATTAAAAAAATAAACTAATTTGATATTTTTATACTTTCTCTTAAACAAAACTCTCCAATTCCTCTAACTTCACACTCCTCTGTTCTCCAGTCTTCATATCCTTTAAGGATACCCTACCTTCTTCAAGTTCCCTTTCTCCAATAATTATAACCTTAGATATTCCAATGACATTGGCATAGTTAAGTGCCTTGTTTAATCTCCTGTTCATGAGATCTACCTCTACCACCTTACCCCTTTTTCTAAGTTCATCTGCAATGTTTAAGGATTGCTTTAAAAGATATTTATCCTTTTTAACGGGCACAACAAGTATTGATTCCTCCTCAATCTCAAAGTCGTCAATATTTAACATGATCCTATCAAAACCATAGGCAAAACCAACAGCGGGAGTAGGCTGGCCTTCAAATAGTTCTATTAAATTATCATATCTTCCACCACCACATACCTGTCTCGCTCCCTCTTTTTTTCCATATATCTCAAAGACCATTCCAGTGTAATAATCCAAACCCCTTGCTATTCCAAAATTCACTATACTATTCTCGTATTTTACAAAGCCCAATATCTCCTCTAAGTTCTCCAGGGCTTGAAGGGAGAGAGGATAATCCCTTAAAATTTCCTTTAATTCGTTTATTATACATTTATCTCCTTTAAAGTTTAATAAATTAAATATGGCCTCCCTTAACTCCTCGGGAGATTCAATATCACAAAGATAGTCTTCAAGGCCCTTGTAATCTTCCTTGTCAATTAATCTTCTTATTTTCAACTCTCTATCCTCAGATAGATTAAACCTTTTAAATATGCCCCTTAGTACTCCAAGATGACCTATGTTTATTTCGTAATCCATACCTATGGCATTTAGGCCATCCATGGATAAGTTTATTATTTCGGCATCTGCTATTGGATATCCACTACCAATTAACTCACAACCCATCTGCCAAAATTCCCTGTATCTACCTGCCTGGGGGTTTTCATATCTAAAACAATTTGCAAAGTAATACAATTTTAAGGGTTTAGGTAGGTTTTTAAGTTCATTTAAGTAGAATCTAACAACTGAGGAGGTAACTTCAGGTCTAAGGCCCATCTCTCTATTCCCATGGTCCTTAAATACAAAGAGTTGCTTTCTAATATCCTCCCCAGTTTTTTTGGAGAGTAGTTGAAAACTTTCAAATGTGGGGGTGAGTATCTCTTTAAAGTTATAACTTTCAAATACTTCCCTAAGTTTTTTTTCTATGAATCTCCTTTTTTTCATTTCCATAGGCAAAAAGTCCCTTGTCCCCTTTGGTTTATTAAACATTATTCCACCTAATATTAAAAAAATAAAAATTATAGAAATTATTCAATAAAAAAATATTTTAAATTATTTAAAATTATAAAAATAAAAAGAGAATAATTTTTATTCATTTATAATGTTATTAAGTTCTTCTTCCATCATATGGCCCTTTACAATTACTTTTACGTCTTTCACACCTTCAATTTTTTTAACGGCCTCCTTTGATCCTATTGCCATTCCCATTACACTCATGCATGCTGGATTTGTAGGTATTAATTCAAATGAAACGTTATTTTCCTCATCTATCTCAATGTTTTTTATTAACCCCATATCCACTATACTGATCCCCATGTGAGGATCTGCAACCTTTTTTAAGGCATTTAATACATCATCCTTAGTTACCATAATACCACCTAAATAAAATATCTTTATAATGATTTATTTAATGTCTTCTTTGATTATTTACTTATTATTTATTTATATTTTTTCAATTTTTAATACTTCTAATAATATTCCTTGTTCTATTTATCTTAATAGAAATATTTATGGAGTCAATCTCTGTCTATCCCTTGGGAAGAGAACACACTCCCTAATATTTTCCTGGGCACCAATTACCATCATAAACCTATCGGCTCCCAATCCCCAACCTGCATGAGGTGGCATTCCATATTTAAAGGCCTCCAAATAACTTCCAAAGTTCTCTGGATTTAATCCCATTCTTTTAATGCCCTCTATTAGTAGATCGTATATATGGTTTCTCTGGGCTCCTGAGGATATCTCCAAATCATTATACATCAAATCAAATGCTTTGCATAACCTTGGATCCTCCTCATTTGGTAGAGTATAAAAGGGCCTAATTTCAATTGGCCAATGGGTTATAAAATAAAATCCATCCATATACTCTCCTAATGCCTTTTCAGCGGCTCTTGAAAGATCCTCTCCCCATTCCATCTCAACGCCCTTGGAATTTACAATATCCACTACCTCATCATATTCCAACCTTGGAAATGGAATCTCCTGTATGTTTAAATCCACTCCTATTACATCTAATTCCTTTTTACAGTGTTCATTTAGATGAAGTAGGGTATTATGGACCACACTCTCAAGTGTTGCTATGGCATCACCATCGTCTGAAAAGGACATCTCACAATCTATGGATATTGCCTCGTTTAAATGTCTCCTTGTATTGTGCTCCTCGGCTCTGAATATAGGACCTATTTCAAATACTCTATCGAGACCTGCTGCCATCAACATCTGTTTATATAACTGAGGACTCTGGCCCAAGAAGGCCTCCCTTTCAAAGTAGGATATTGGAAATAGTTCAGTACCCCCTTCTGTTGCACTTGCCACAAGTTTTGGAGTATTAACTTCAATAAAGCCTTCATCATAAAGGGTATTTCTGACAGATCTTAGCATTTCAGATCTTAATTTAAATAGGGCCTGTATCTTTGGCCTCCTAAGATCCAGGAATCTATTATCCAATCTTGTATCTATATCAGCAGGTACCTTCTCCGATGGATCCAAGGGCAATGGAGATTCCGCCCTATTCAATACCCTAATCTCTGTGGGTATTATCTCATATCCTGCTGGTGCCTTTTCATTTGCCACGACCTTTCCCTTAACACCTATAACATCCTCCCTTCCAAGGGATTTTCCAATATCGAATACCTCTTCGGATACCTTCTGCTTTGGGATTACTATCTGTATCATTCCTTCTCTATCTCTTAATATTACAAATACCAATTTACCTAATTTTCTTATGGAATTCACCCAGCCAGTAACAATTATTTCTTTTCCATCCATCTCTGCCTTTATTTCATCTGAAAAGTGAGTCCTTCTCCAATTGCCCATGCTATCTATCCTATTATCCATGATGTCCTCTCATATTTTTTTATTTTTAAGTTATACATTTTAATTATTATTATCGTCAGGGATGTAGTTTTCTAAACTTATAATCTAAACATAAATATATACTAAGGATAATGTAATAAGGGAATTCTACATAAAATATACTCCTACCTTATCTTAAACCAAGGTTTATAA
>DQSV01000089.1 GCA_015663075.1 Methanothermococcus okinawensis
TACATTGAATTTCTCTATTTTATTACCAAGAATAGTAATATTTCCTATATCTCCACTTATTGATTCTCCCCCTGGAATCACATCCGAAGTTATATATGAAATACTGTTACCATTTAACTTTAATTCTAGGCTTCCAGCTATACCTCCGCCAGTATTAGTGGTATTGTTATTATCTTCTCCTGCATTGGAATCATTTCCACCACTAGTGGTATTGTTATTATCATCTCCTGCATTGGAATCATTTTCACCACTAAGCACTGGCGTGCCTCCTCCATGTATAAATCCACCAAATGCTACCTTCTTGGAATCTTGTACTCCGGTAGTATTTAATTCTGAGATAGACATATTAGATGCAACCATAACCCCCCCTAGAACCACAGCAAGAATCAATATAAACAACTCAATGGAGGTTTGACCTTTGTTATTATTTATAAATTTCATATTATCACCATATATTTTTACTGTAGTATATCTTAGTATCTACAGTATAAAAATACTTTACTTTTTTATCCCCCCATATACACATATAATAAGTTTGTTTTTTATAGTATATAAATTTTCTGGTTAATTTTTTTAATATAGAGATATAAATAAGATCAATACCATAATTACTAAAATAAATTAAAGAGATGGATATATTAATTAATATTATACATAAAGGTATTAAAATAATTTATTATTAATAAGAATTTTGTATCAAATATTACAAAATAATAAAATTAAGACTATTACTCCAATGGTGGTATCTTTGGACAATTCCTCAAATGAAAAACTTATAGAAATATTGGATATTTTATCACAGTACGATAGGCCAGTAGGTGCTAAAATCATAGCAGATGAACTTAAAAAACGGGGTTATGAGTTAGGAGAAAGGGCAGTTAGATATCATCTTCAATTACTTGATGAAAAAAACCTAACTGAAAAATTTGGATATTATGGTAGAGTTATAACTGAAAAGGGATTGGATGAACTCAATAAAGCAAATATAATCTATAGAATAGGCTCAATATTTTCCCAAATAATGGAGAAACTTTACCTATCTGATTTTCCAAAAAAAGTTATAATAAATAAAACAGTTGTTGAGGCCAACCCTGATGAATTAAAGGAATTGGTATTGAAGGTAGTGGATAGTGGTTTCTCCATTGGAAACTATGTAAATATTAGAGAAAATAAAGGTTTCAATAACATTAATACGACTGTTGAGACACTATGCTCTATAAACTTTGATAATTTTTTAATGAAGAATGGAATATATTCAATGATAAGGTATGGTGGAGTGGTAAAATTTGAGGACTACAAACCTGTGGCCTTTGAAGGAGTTATTGAATTTAGTAAATCTTCAATAGATCCCTTGGAAGCCTTCATCACTCGGGGAAAAACTGATGTACTTGGCATTATAGAAAATGGAGAGGGATATTTACCAGCAAATTTTAGAACAATTCCCAAAATAGTATTAAATAAATTTGAAAATCTTTTAAAACAAGATGTTCTTAATGGGGTTTTAAGTTATGGGGAGGATAATGTATTGGGTTTGGGTTTAAATGAAGGGGAAATAGGGGTTGTACTTGTTGGAGGGTTAACCCCCATATGTCCCCTGGCAGAAAATGAATTTCCCATTAAAATTAATGCTGCCACTGAAATAATTGATATATCCAAAATGAATATTGTAAATAAAAAATATTTAAAACCTACAAATGGAAGGGGAACAGTTAAAATAATGCCAGTACTGTCTAAGATGCTATCCATGATACATAGGGTGGATTACAGTATAGAAAATGAAAGGGGAAATGTTTTAATAAATACTGGTTATGTGGATAAAAAATATGAGGATGAAGTATTGGACATACTTAAGGAATGCTTTAAATCAAAAACCCTCATATCAGATAGGATAGGTTTTGAAATTAAGAGAGATTTACTTATAATAAATACATTATGTTCCTCTACAATAGATGGAATACTTATAAAATGTGGAGTTCCTGTAATGCCCTACTATGGAGGTATATTGGAGATTGCCAAGAACAGATTTATAGATATGATAGCATACGAAGGCACATCCTTAGATCCTCATGAGGTATTCTTTAATAAGGTAGATGGCAAAAATACAATATTATCTGGGGTTAGAAAAGTCCCAATGGCTGCACAGGAGGATTTAATAAACATAGTTAATGAACTTGGCTGGACTGGATTGCATAAGATAGGAAAACCCAATAATGATATATGTGGGGTTAAAGTTGAAAAAAATATGCTTGGATTTGTAAGTTTTGGAGGGGTGAATCCCTTTGCAATTATTAAAAATAATAATATTCCAATTAAAATTTTAGCCCTCCATGATATTAAGGAATATTCTGAATTAATCCACTTAAAAGAACTAATATAAAAAATAAAATAGCAATATAGTTGTTTACTGTACTGTCATTTTTGGTGGGACGTAGTGTAAATAGTCATATTTATAGCCATAATTTATTTTTAATTTTTTTATTTTTACAATAATATTTTTTTTATTTTTTATAAAGATTCTTTTAATAATTTTATCGAGTTATAATTAAAATATGTACGTAGTAAATTATCACAAATGGATTATTCATTAACTATCTCTATAACATCCCCTATATTCAAATCCAATCTATTATTACTTTTTATTTCAATCATGGAATTGGAATGAACCTTAGATTTATAAGTTCTCCAAGGTTTTAGATCTCTAACTATATCCACAACCTTGTTATTCCATAAAAATATAACGTCTATTGGAAATCTCATAAAAAAAGTATGTATATGAATTTTTCTTTTATTGTAGTAAAAGATCATTCCTTCGTTATCCTTTAATTCCCTAAACATGAGTCCAAAAGCCCTTTTAAGGAAGTTATCGGCAGGATATAAGTAGTATGTAGTATAACCCTTTCTATGTTTATTACTTAAATTTACTCTTAACATAATCTCCCATCTTATAAGGTACAGGTATATACTGCACAGAGGGCCTTTGACTTACTGGCTGTTTATATAGATCAAAGAGATTATATACCTTACTTGGGACCTGGGTATTTATGGATATTCCCAAATCCCTTAATTTATCCACTGTTAATGGGTAGTCATGGGTCCATTTACCTGTTGAAAGGATCTCTGAAAGTTCTTTTGCCTTATCATCTGGCAGTTTATCCTTTAATAGAGTATATACAAAATCCTTCACCTGTTCTATTGCCTTCTTAGATATATCTGCAAGTATCAATGTTTCATCATCCAATTCATCAATATATTTCTTATTCACTGCATTTAATATGGATGCTGCAGGATACTGTCCAATTTGGGGATCGACAGGACCCAGTACTGCATTTTTATCCATAATAATTTCATCTGCTGCTAAAGATATTAAGGTACCTCCACTCATGGCATAGTGAGGAATAATTACTGTAGTTTTTGCCTTATGTTCCTTTAATGCCATGGCTATCTGTTCACTTGCCAAAACTAATCCTCCAGGGGTATGAAGTATTAAATCAATGGGCATATCATCAGGAGTCATTCTTATGGCCCTTAATATTTCTTCACTATCCTCTATATTTATAAATCGATACAGAGGTATACCAAAAAATGCCAACTGTTCCTGCCTATGTATCATTACAATTACTCTAGCCTTTCTTTCCTTTTCCAGTTCTTTGATGCAATTGTATCTATACATTAGTTTTAAACGAAACATAAATTGAGGGTACATAAAAAGAAATATAAAAAATATCCAAAAAATAAGGGACGGATCCATAATTACACCAATTTATTAATAGGATGGAATATTAAAGATTTTAACATAGTATAAAAACATTGTTATAGTATTTGTTGTTATAAATATATTTTTAAATTTTGTTATTGTTTTAAATTATAAAATTGTTATAAATCCTATATTCTTATAAATTTTTATAATTTGTTTTAATATATAATATTTATTTTTTATTTATTTTATTTAATAATTTTGTAATAACTATTTATTTTTCAATTCCTATTAAAATTAGATTTTTTGTATGCTATAAATTATTTTTTAGGCCCATATCCTTCCATTAAAATATTTTGAAAAAATATGTAAAACTTTTAATATAAGATAGTCTATTTTATTATTATATTATTATATTATTTATAAATCATAAATCATTATATAATTTATTTTGTAATAAATTTAAAAATGAATAATTATATCTTTAATTGTAATTCAACTATAATTAGTATTAAATCATCTACAATCTATCTCATAATTATGAGGTGTTTTTATGAACAGAAGAATAAATATGAACACTATTAGATTAAAACCAATAATATCCGATAATACGAAAATATCCAATGAAATTATGGCTTTAAAGTATGTTATTATTGAACCAGTGGGATTTCCAATTAGAATAAATAGTGAGAATTTAAAAATCACCATAGAAGATCCTACTCTATTTAATGTATATGCGAAGGAACAGTGGGAAGGAGAGACCGTAAAAGAGGGAGATTATTTATTTGATAATACACTTATCCCCGATTATGCCTTTAAGGTTATATCCACCTATCCAATGGACGGAGGCATAATCACGCGAGATACATTATTTAAATTAAAAACTGAGGGGGTTTGTGAGGATAGGCCCTTTAAAAAGGTAAAGTTTGAGGAGGTAATAGGTCAGGAGGGTGCCAAGAAAAAATGTAAAATTATTATAAAGTACCTTAATAATCCTGAGATATTTGGAGAGTGGGCTCCAAAAAATATACTGTTTTATGGGCCCCCTGGAACTGGAAAAACCCTGTTAGCAAGGGCTTTAGCCACAGAGACTGATGTTCCCCTCCATTTAATAAAGGCCACGGAACTCATAGGAGAGCATGTGGGAGATGGTTCTAAACAGATACAGAAGTTATATGACCGGGCTTTGAACAACAGGCCCTGTATAATATTTATAGACGAATTAGATGCCATAGCCCTTAGTAGGCAGTATCAATCATTAAGAGGAGATGTCTCTGAGGTAGTAAATGCCCTATTAACAGAGTTGGATGGTATCCATAACAACGACGGCGTTGTAACAATAGCCGCCACAAATAACCCAGATATGCTAGATAATGCCATAAGAAGTAGATTTGAGGAGGAAATAAAATTTGAACTCCCAGATGATAGGGAAAGATTAAGAATTATGGAACTGTATAAGAAAAAAATGCCTTTAAAAATTAAGGGAAATCTAAAAAAATATGTGGAAAAGACTAAAGGAATGAGTGGAAGGGATATAAAAGAAAAGTTCTTAAAACCTGCTCTACATAGAGCCATACTGGAGGATAAAGAATATATTGACGAGAAGGATTTAGATGCTGTATTATCCGAATTGAATAAATCTAAAAGGGAAACTCCTTTAAATCTCTATGGATAACTATTTATTACATATTAGGTAATATTGTACATACTTCATCTATTTTAAACTGTTTAAGTACTTTGAGGCACTTGCCAATGCAACTGCACCCTCTCCAACAGCCTTTGAAACCTGCAACATCCCTCCTGTAACATCTCCACAGGCAAATATTCCATCAATATTGGTTCTACATAACTTATCCACTTTTATAAATTTATTTTTATTTAATTCTATTCCACTATTTTCTAAAAATTCAGAATTTGGTATATGTCCCATACTTATAAATATTCCATCCCCCTTTATTTCCCTTTCCTCTCCATTTATGGATATTAATACTCCCTCTGCTTTATCCTTGCCAAGTATTTTTATAATATTTGCATTTTTGATCACATCAATATTCTCGGCACTATTTAATCTTTCTACCATAATCTGCTCAGCAGCCTTTAATTCCTTTTTATCTGTGATTACAGTTACTTTCTTTGCAATATCCTTTAAATTAAGTGCCGACATAATGGCAGGAGTTCCCCTTCCAATTACAATTACCTCCTTATTAAGATAGAAAAATGCATCACAGGTTGTACAGTATGAAACTCCCCTTCCAACAAAATCATCTTCATTTAGGCCTAATTTTTTATCCTTTGTCCCAGTTGCTATTATAATGGCCTTTGCAAGGTATGTATTGTTCTCTCCACTTATTATAAAGGGCTTAGTGGAAGTATCAATCTTTTTAATATTATCATGTATTATATTTAAATCAAATTTTTTGGCATGCTCTACAAATTTTTGGGCTAATTCATAACCCTTTATATTATCGAATCCAGGATAGTTCTCCACAATCCCTGCTTCGGCTATTTTTCCCCCTTCATTTTCTTTTTCTATACATAGGGTATTTAATTTTGCCCTCATGGCATATATTCCTGCTGTTAGCCCTGCTGGACCTCCCCCTATTATTACTAAGTCATATATATTGTCCATAGTATCACCTATTTTAATACATAATAATTTTATAATTAATATTTATCATTTGTTAGGACTATCTAATATATACGATGTACATAGAATCATTTATATTTTTATTGTATGGATGATAATATAATAAGAATTAATGTATTATAAAAAGTAAAATTATTAGTGATTAATAAAAATAATAAATAATTAAATTATTAAAAAAATAAAAAATATCATAATGACAACAAAATAATGAAAATAATAAAATTTGATATATGGTTATTTATTAAATTAAAAGATAAGTATTGTTAATCCCTTACCTTAGTCCAATATGGACCTATATTATTATGTTATTATTTTAATTTATATACACTCGTTTCTATAGGGGTATTTTAAAATCTTAGATTTTTATTTAGATTATTTTTATTAAATGAGTTTATAATAACTACTATTTTTTTGGAATTTAAGGTTTTTATCTTAAGTATTTAGATTATTTTTTATTTTTTTATATTTTAAGTACAGTTTAAGAAATTATGTTCTTGATTTATTATAGATTGTCTTATTTAAGGGCTATAATTATTTTTTTTATTTTAATTATTATTTTATTGTTATTTTTTATTCTTTTTTCCCTTAAAGTAATGTTTTCTATTTTAGAATAAAAAACAGTTTTAAGGATTGTGATTATTATCTCCCAAGGGTATAATGTTTCTCCTTTCAAATTTTATAAATTCTACCCATTGTTTTTTACAGGGGCATTCCATACTTAATACTTCCTCAATATAGGAAATATTCTGAGTTATTGTAAAGTTAGTAATGGCTTCTTTTATTTTCCAATTGCAGTGGCAATCCAATTTATTATGGGCTCCTCTGGCGGTGGGAATACCTGAGGTATCACACATTATAATTTTTTGAGGGTTTTTAGTTTTTACATTGTGTAGAATTTTTAAAATACTCCACAAATGTGGGGGTCGATATTGGTTTTTTTTCCATAATACTTCCATTAACGTCCCTTTATGAACTGTTGCAGGGCAGTAGGATATTCTACTACATCCTAACTCTATACATTTATTGGCAGAGTATATTGCATCATCTACTGCATCCCCTTCAGTGATAAATAATGGTTTTATCAATAAATAGGCCTTTATATTTATTGAATATTTCTTAGATAGATTTATTGCATTTATAATCTCCTCAGTGGATATTCCTTTGTTAATGGAAATATTTCTTATTTCTTCATTAAAGGACTCTATACCTACCCCAATTTCCATATTTATCCTATTACCTAAGCAATTTATAATCTCCTCTAACTTATTCTCTGTTATATATTCTGGCCTGGACTCTATTACAACCTCCTTTATATCCAACTCCTTTATCTTCTTTAGGATATACTTTCTGGCATCCCCTGGTATTTCTCCATCGTCTAAGAAACTTCCTGATGTAAATAACTTTATTGATATGTCCTTTGGGTTACTATGTATTTCACTGCCATACTTTTGCAATGCATAGTCAAATTGATTTATAATATTCTCAGAAGTGATATTTGAGGGGAAACTATCCATTATATAACTACACATTGTGCAGCCCCCATCTTTATATGCCCATCGGCATCCAACAGTTCTTAATATTATAGTTAAACTTTTTCCAATTTTTTTATCTAAGAATATATCCTCCTGCATCCAAACTGCAATAGGTAAGTTAGGATTTTTTCCCTTCCTTGTTTTTAAGTTTTTATTTCTTAGTCCTCTTAAGTAATTTTTCATATTATCATCCTTTTTTCTTCATATTTTAGAGAATCCTTAATTACATATACTCTACCACCTATGACAGTTTCTCACTTTTAACCTTCGGTGTTTTATATATCTTAAGATTTAGATTAAGTTTATTATTTTTTAGACTATTTTTTTTAAATTATTTTTTTATTTATTTTTAAAGTATATTTGATCAATTTAGGCTTAAATTATTTATTTTATCAATTACCTTTAAAACCCCCATTGCAATACCTTCTACTTCAATACCTCCTTTTCCCTTTACTCCATCCCCTACAAGATACAATCTATCATTTACTATTGGATCCAAATCTGTACCATTTGAAGCATGATTTACAGGCACATCCTCCCTAAAGGTTTGAATATGTAATATATCGTATTCATAGATACCTATCTCATTAAATATCCTCTCTATATCTTCCAACACAACATCTATCTCTTTTTTAACATTGTTATTTATCTGAATACCATGGGCCATTATTAGATTATAGCCCTCCTTAGCAAGGGATTTATCCACATTAGAAGGGCAATTTAAACCACATATCCTCTGACACTCTGGGGTAAATAAAACCCCACTATGTTTGATTAATTTTTCTTTACAACCTATGGATATTTTTATTCCCTTTGAAGGAATGGGCTTTTTTTTCTTTATTATTTTTATATTGGATATATTCTCTGTATGTTTTGGGGATAGGTTGCTTATTATTATATCAAATTTATGGCCTTCTTCCTCTGAATATACATAAGCTCCATCTTCATCAATTTCTATGCCTTTAACACTATACTCTGTGATTATTTTTCCATGGTTCTCTTTTATTACCCTTGAAAGTTCCTCTACTACACTTTTACATCCTCCAATAGGTATTCCAGGACCTCCAAATTTATAATAATTCTCAGCAATCTTTAATATTTCATCCATGGGAGTGCTGTAGGCATCTAAACTTAATGCCCAACCTGTAAAGGAATTACCCACCTTTAATGCCAAGGGCACATCTTCTAAAAACTCTCCAAAGGATATATTTTTATCCACCTTATTTAATTTTAAATTGGCAGCCATTTTTAGGCATTTTAATTTATCCTTTAATTTTACTAAATTAAATAAGTCATTATATTGATAATCTCTCTTATTTATCCTATAGAGTCCATCTATATCAGAATTTACAATATTAACATTACAGCCTGCCCTATTTAATAATTGTGCCAGATATCCATTGGCTCCATGGGGTATCATATGAAGGGCTCCAGTGGAAAGTTGGTAGCCCTTATACTCCATATTTGTAAATCTTCCTCCTATATAGGGCAATTTTTCATAGATTGTTGTACTGTTGTTTTTAGAGAGTAGGGCTCCAGCCAATAGGCCCCCTAATCCCCCGCCAACTATTCCTATATTCATATTATCTCCAATATCTAAAGTATTTAAAAATTAAAAAAATAAAAAAGGTTTATTACGATTCTTATAAAATTTATTGCGATTATTAATGAAACTATAATATATTTTTATTATATAAATTTATAGGGATTTTTATTTATTTTAAATGTATAACATTAAACATATAATTATACATTGGCCATAAATAAAATTTTTATAATAATAAAAATAATTCCATATATTTTAATTATATTTTATTTTAAAAATTAAACGGGATAAAATGAAAGTATTGGTTTTAGACCCTAAGATATCAGGCATATCTGGGGATATGTTAGTATCAGCCCTTGTAGATCTAACAAATGATTTTGAAATGGTATATGGATTATCTCAGGTCATAGAGGAACTAAATAATTGTAAAAAATTCAAAGTAAACATTAAAGAGGAGGAGATAAATGGAATAATGGCAAAAAAACTTAATATGGAGATAGTAGAGGATAGATTGCAAAATCCTAAGGATCTAAAAAATGCCATGGAAAAGGTACTGGACACTTTGGATCTCCCAGAGAGAGTGAGAAACATCTCCTTCAAGATATTGGAAGACCTAATATCTGCAGAGATGAAGGTACATGGGAGTAGTGATATCCACCTTCATGAGATCTCTTCCCTTGATACCATCTTTGATATTCTTGGATGTGTTGCAATACTTGAAAAACATGGATACTTAGAGGGCAAAATATACTCCACCCCTCCAGTATTAGGCGGAGGATATATCAATATGGAACATGGTATTTTACCCATACCTGCTCCAAGTACCCTTGAAATACTATGTAGATACAATATAAAATACACCAATCCTCCCTACAGTAATAACTTTGAACATACTACACCAACAGGCATAGCCATACTAGCAAACATTGTTGATAAGGTACTAAATAACTATCCAGAGATGGTACCTTTAAAGGTTGGATATGGAGGGGGCTCCAAAAGGTTGGATAATGTACCAAATGTCCTTAGGGTTGTTGAGGGAAGAATAAATATAGGGAGTAAAGAGGGCATAGTAATCCTTGAAACCAATGTAGATGATGTGTCAGGGGAAATAATTGGAAACCTCTTTGAAGTACTACTAAATAGAGGGGCTAAGGAGGTCTTTGTTGTAAATGGTATAGGGAAAAAAAATAGGCCTACCAATATTATTACAGTAATCACTGATTATCAGAACCTTTATAGGATGGTAGAAACACTTATGGAGGAGATAGGGACCTTAGGGGTTAGAATAAGGAAAGTTGATAGAATAAAAGCAGAGCGTAGGATGGAGGTGCATAATATATCAATAAAGGATAGATCCTATAAATTCAGAGTTAAAATATCCTTTATTAATGATAAATTAATAAATATAAAACCAGAATACGAGGATATAAAAAAGATAGCAAAGGATTTGAATCTACCTATCAGGATAGTACTAAAAAAGGTAAATAGTAAAATATCAAAGATCTATGAAATATAATTTAAATACCTTTAAACCTATACCTTCAATATATATCCCTTTGAGGATCGCTTTATTCACTATATTTTTCTTTCAATACTTCTACTATTTGCATGTATCGGTATAAACTCTTCAACAATCATATCTGCTAAAAAGTTCATGTTTTGGGAAAGGGGTGGGCAGTCCTTTTCTTTCGAGGGTTTCTTAATATATCCTCAGGGTATCTCTCCATTTATTAGAATCTTTCTCCCTGAGAGAGTATCTCCCTGTGCCAGTTGCTCTATATTACTTATTAAATTAGATTTTCCACTACCTGTTGGACCTACAATAGCAAATATATCCCCCTTTTTTGTACTTAATTCCCTTACATTTTCCAATTCCCTGTGTTTATTGTATCCTCCAATAATGGTGATTTCTTTGATATTCGTGTATTTTCCTCATAATTTTTATTAAATATCCACTTTTCCAAGAGTATCTCCTCTTAATCCCCTTCTAAGGGTCTCCAAAGAGATAACTTCATCATAGGATATGTTTCCCAAATTTACATTACTTCCGATGTTTAATATGAAATAAACCTGTTGATTTTTTTGAGGGGCTTCGAATATTAATTTTTCAACGGGAGTGGAATTTATTAGAGTACTAAATTCATCTACTTTAATATTGCCCATATTATCAAATAACCCAATGGATTTCCCACTCTCTCGGCCTTCAATAATTACATAATCTGCTCCTGCCTCTAAATCCTGATTTATTAAATTTATCCTTTCACTTGTGGTTATTTTTCTATCCTCCTCTATGCTTTTTTTTCCAACCTCAGTTAGGAGAGTAAAGCCCCTGTCCTTTGCCTCCATTATAACTTCTTTTCTATCCTTTAAACTTAGATCTATAGAGCCATTGGATATTTCCAAGGCATCAAAACCTAAATCCATACATTCTATTAAATATTCCTCAAACAATCCCTTAGAAAAGCATACCTCAAACAATGTTCCACCTGGATAGGCCTCTATTCCATATCTCTTGTAAATTTTTATCTTCTCTTTTACAATTTCCCTATCCTGCACTGCTGAGATACCCCATCCAAACTTAACAAAGGATATGTAATCCCCACAAACTTTTAAGTAGTCTTTTAAGAATTCAGGAGATAATCCTTTATCTAAAACCATCGTTATACCTAATTTAATATAATGATTTTGATCTTTATTTTTATTTAAAAATTCAAAGGCCTTCATAATATCAACTCAAGAAAAATTTATATATTCTCTTAAATATTGTTTATATTTAAAGAAATTTTTAATAATTAATTATATTATAATATAAATGGTGCTTATTATAAGCATAACCTTTTATATACATTTCGATATCTGCCTTTAAAAAGTAAATATTAAAAAAGTAATCGAATAAAATAATATCATGATTACAATGGACACGGCTAAAATAATAAATATGACCAATACAAACGGATATACTTTAAAAATTAATAAAAATAAAAATATTAAATAATCATAAAAAAAGATAAAAAGATAAAATGATAATTATGAAGGAAATTATAGAGGAAAATAATAAAAAAGTTAACTCAAACAAAAACTTTAATGGTGGTAACTTAAAGTGTGAAATATGCTTAAATACCCATAATACTGCCAAAATAATAAATCATAATGGAAAAAACATCTGTATAGAATGCTATTATTCCATAAAATATCCAAGGAATCCAAAAAAAATGAAGGAAGAAATAAGGGAAATTTTAAATAATAAATTAAACGATAAAAGGAATAAAACCCCATATAACTGCATAATGTCACTCTCCGGGGGAAAGGATAGTATTGTGGCACTTTATCTTTTAATAAAAGAATTTAATTTAAAACCCCTATGTATTACTGTGGATAACAATTATCTATCCAAAGGGGCCATTGAAAACTGTTATAATATTACTAGATACTTAAATGTAGATTGGATGGTTTTAAATAGGGATTTCACTGAATTATTTAATGAAACAATATTAAGGGGAGAATCTCCCTGTAGAAGGTGTTCTGAACTTATAATGAGAGAGATATGGAGAAAAGCAAAGATGTTAAATATTGATTTAATAATTACTGGCCATGAACTTCCCTTTGGAACCTCTCCCTTTAAAAAGATGAAGGACAACATAACTATGGTTAGATTGCTAACTGGATACAATCTAACTGATGAAGATAGGCATAATATATTAAAAGAACTCCCCTGGAAAAATCCAGAATTGGGAGGATATACCACAAATTGTTTAGTCCTTGCTCCTGCCATACGGGAGTTTTATAAAAAATATGGTTTTAGTTTTGAATACAATAGAATCTGTGCCATGGTAAGATATGGTCTAATGGATAAAAAAAAGGCCCTTGAAGTATTAAAATGCCCAGATGTTCCCAAGGAGATCTATGAGGAACTTAAAAAAAGGGGTCTTAATATAAAAAAATAAGATTTGTTTATGTTTTTAATATATAACCTTATATATTGTTATAATATATTATTTATTAAAAAATATATAAAATTTTTAATTTACTATTAAATTTTACAGATTTTGAAGGAGGAAATATGCAATCTTTTAGAATAGCAAAGATTATGGGTATCCCTATAGAACTTCATTTTACATTCCTATTGCTTTTAATATTGGTATATTACTTCTGGGGATTGGATGGCTTTTTATTGTATGTTATATTATTTATCTCTGTGGTTTTACATGAGTTAAGTCATTCTTACATGGCTAAAAAATATGGTGTGAATATAGAGAAAATACTTCTTCTTCCAATAGGGGGCATGGCCATGATGGATAAGATCCCCAAGGAAGGAGAGTTTAAAATAGCCATTGCAGGTCCATTAGTAAGTATTTTTTTAGGAGTTTTATTGTATGGATTATCTCAATTTATAAATTTTCCTATTTTGAATATAGGGGGAGAGAGTTATCCATTAATTACAACTGTAGGAGTATTAAATATTATGTTAGGGGTTTTTAACCTTCTTCCGGCCTTTCCAATGGATGGAGGTAGGATACTTAGGGCATTATTAACTCCAAGATTGGGGTATTTAAAGGCCACAAAAATTGCCTCTACACTTGGCCAGTATTTCTCATTTATTTTACTTGTTTTAGGTATTATATCTCTGAATATCATATTGATACTTATAGCCCTTTTTATATATTATGGTGCCTCTCAGGAATACCATGTACTAATTACCCAAAGTATATTTGATAAAATAAAGGCCAAAGATATTATGTCACCAAAGATAGTATCCTTATCTCCTGAAAATACTGTTAAGGATATGGTATATCTAATGTTTAAACATAGATATATGGGTTATCCAGTGGTGGAAAGGGATAAATTAATAGGAACTGTATCCTTTAACGATATTTCAGTTGTAAGTGATGATATACTTGTAAAAGATATTATGAAATCACCAAAGGTGGTATCTCCTAATGATAATTTAAATGATATAATTTTTAAATTGGCAAATTCCGAAAGGGTTTACGTGGTAGAAAAGGATAAATTAAAGGGAATAATATCTAAAACAGATGTACTTAGAATATTAAGGATACTTGGATTAAAGAATAATCAGATTATTGAGAAGTACATTAATAATTAATAAAATAATAATTAATAAAATAATAAAATATATTAAAAAATAAAAATAAAAAATAATAAAATAAATAGAAAATTTAAGGTTTTAAAATACACCTAGAAAGAGCAAATAATTAAAAAAAATAGACGTTTCATACTAATCTCTAATATTCGAATCCTTTACAAAAATATATATGTTATAAAAGGTATTTTCAATAAGATAAAGAGATTTAAAGTATCTTTCTTTTTATATTTCCTTTCTTTTTTTCTTATTACATGGAGATTGTAGTAAGAGATTATTGTCTAACTATAGTTAATTTTTATTTTATATTATATCTTTTAATGATTATTATTTTTTATTGAATCCTAATGAATCAAAGTTTTTTATTTAATATATATTTTTAAGTTTTTAATTATGTATATTTTATTCATTTGTTATATATCCCTTAATGGCACTCTTTGCTGCAATTGCTGGGGAGGCTAAATATATTTCAGCCTTAGTATTGCCCATTCTACCTTTAAAGTTTCTGTTTGTTGTGGCTATACAAACCTCACCATCACCTAAAACCCCCTGGTGGGCTCCTAAGCAAGGACCACAACCAGGAGTACATATAAGGGCTCCTGCCTCAACAAAGATATCAATTAATCCCTCCCTTAGGGCTTCTATAAATACCCCCTTGGAGGCAGGTATTACAATCAACCTTACATTCCTATGTATTCTCTTTCCCTTTAAATACTTGGCTGCTATTCTTAGATCATTTAATCTTCCATTGGTACAAGAGCCTATAAAAACCTGATCAATGGGGGTACCTACTACCTGAGATATTGGTTTCACATTATCTGGATGATGAGGGCAGGCTATTTGCTCTTCCATATCTGTTATATCCAAGGTTATTCTTTTATAGTAGGTTTCTTCCCCTTCATCTATGGATATTCTATTTCTTTTTAAATTCAATAGTTCTTCTTCACCAATTTTATTTTTTAAGTAATTATAGGTTTTTTCATCGGCCTCAATAAGTCCCACTTTACCTCCCATCTCAATGGCCATATTGCATAGTACCATTCTATTCTCCATATCCAACCTTTTAATAACCTCTCCTCCATATTCAAGTGCCATATAGTTGGCTCCCCTTCTTCCTATCTCCTTACATATTCTTAATATTATATCCTTACTACTTATTCTACTATTGGTGCCCTCAACATTTATACGAATTGTCTTTGGAACCTTTATCCAGGTCTGGCCTGTGGCAAATATATATCCCATATCTGTAGCTCCAAATCCCGTGGCAAATGCTCCAAAGGCACCATAGGTACAGGTGTGGCTATCTCCACCAGCAATTATCATGTTTGGTTTTATATGCCCCTTTTCTGGTAATACCTGATGGCATACTCCCTCTCCCTCACTATAGAAGTATTTTATATTATGTTCATTTACAAACTCCCTTGCAATTCTCTGCATATTTGCAGCCTTTGAAGTATTTGCAGGGATGTTGTGGTCAAAGACTATTACTATTTTTTCATTGTCCCAAACTTTATCTGTTATTTCCCTAAAGGCCTTTGATGCTAATGGAGTAGTTCCATCATGGGTCATTGCCAAATCAATATCGATCTCTACAGTATCTCCTTCATGAACTATTTTACCTAATTTTTTTGATAATATATTCTCTGCCAAGGTCATCTTATCCCTTATAAATTCGCTATTACATAATTAGAGCATAATATCTTAATAATCTTATACTTAAAAGACTTCCTCTACACTACCAGTGCTTGGAAGTGTATATAGGAAGAAGGAGAATAGCGGTAAAGAATTACTAATTTTTAAATATTTACTTTCTATTATATTTTTAAAATTTTTATTCTTTCCCTTGTATTTTAAGATTTGGATTATTTTATTATTTTTATACTTTAATTATTTTATTATTTCTTTGATTATTATTTTATTATTTACTATTTTTTGCTAATTATTTTATTATTTCAATTGTTATTTTATTACTTTTAAGATTCTGTTATTGTTGATTCTATTTAAAAATCAAACACAAGGTACAATATTTTCTCTATCCAATTTATTTGGGTTAATTTCTACAATTATCTCTCCATTTTTAAATATCCTCACTATACCTCCACTTTCAGAAACTGTGATAGCAATAGCATTTGTGTGTTTTGAAATTGCTGCAGCGGCATAATGTCGAGCCCCAAGTCCCAAGGGTAATTTTAGATTACCTCCTGAGGGATCCAAATATCTTCCAGCGGCTATAACTTCCCCCTTTTCACCAATTACAAAGGCTCCATCCACTGATGAAAGTTCCTTTATGGTTCCTCTAACTTTTTTATCAAATATTACTGCATTATGGCCTTCAAATGGATTTAATATGAGTTGATCTGACATTTTAAGTACCTTTTCGCTATCTCCTACAACAAAGATGGTTCCCACTGGTTTTCCTTCCTTTCCCTCTATGGATATTTCCATTGCTATATCCAACACCTCATTAATAACCAATCTTTTTATCCTATCTATGGAATTTATAAATTGATAAAATTTTAATAAAAAATTACTATTGGATATCTCAATTAATGAAATTGTATCTGTACCTCTTGAAACCCCAGGAGTTCCCAATATTGCCACTATAACATCTCCCTTTTTTATGAGATTATGTTCAAACAGTTTCATAATAGCCTGTTTTATCATTGTGGATTTGTATTTATTCCTATAGCCCATTAATATGGGAATTATTTTTTTTTCATTTTTAAGATTATTGTAGGTTATTTCATTGGGAGTGGTTACAACTATTTTTAATTTGGGATTTTTATCACCATTATCTTCGGTACAATGATGATCATTACTTTTGCTATTGGATTCTAAGCACCTTTTAAGTACCTCATAGGTTCTTCCAGTTTCAGTAAATATCATAAAGATGTTGGCATTCACCTCCCTTGCCAAATTGTATCCATGTCTTATCATTGAATCAGTCCAATCCATAAACTCACCAATACTATCATAAGATTAATATTAAAAAATTTTTATGAATTGTTAAAGTATTACTCAAAAAAATAAATTAAAATATAATAATAACATAATTAAAAATTGATTATATAAAAATTAGTGGTACAATTAATTTTTATTACATTTTTTTAATTTGGACTGTCTATTCACCATAAACATTCTTCTCAGTTTATTATGGTGCAAAAAACAACTTACAAAAGAGATTTCTAACAAAATTTTTAGTAATAATAGAATAGAAAAAAATCTCTACTCTCTGTTTTAGAGAAGGAATAATGATTCAATTAACACTTCGTCCAAAGGTTTATGCCAATCCCTATAAATTAAAACTTTTTAGTGAAATTAATTAGCCATGGAGTCTTTATCTATAAAGAATTTCGTCTTATTTCTGCAGTATCTTAGTACTTCTTTACAAGGATTTCATAATTAAGGTTATTTATTTTTATTTTTTTTATTTATTTTAATTTTATTTTTTATTGTAAATATGAGTTTAAGAATTTATGTTTTTGACTATAATGTATTTTATGGGAGATTTTGGATTTAATTAGAGAGGGGTATTAAAATCGGTTTTACAGAATTATTTTTAATTTCAACTTTCATAATGGTTTTGGCATAGCCCCTTGGAACTGTAGGACTTCCTGGATTTAATAAAAGAATTTTTTTGTTTAATTCATCAATGATTATTTCCTTAATAAGTGGAATATGAGTATGGCCTGATATTAGTATGTCCAGATTTTTTTCAATAGTATAGTATTTCATCTTTAATAGATCACCCCTAGGTTCTATTTGGTCCCCATGTATAATCCCTACATTAAAGTTACCTATATTAGTAATTATCTCTCTTGGAAGATCAAGATAGTCTGTATTTCCTTTTACGGCAAAGGTTTTACATATTCTACTTAAGTCATCTAAAACAGATTCTGATCTTATATCTCCACAGTGTATTATTAAATTAACATCTGAAAAATGGTCATATACTTCTTTAGGAATTTCATCTGATCTGTCCTCTATATGAGTGTCTGAAATAATACCTAAGATCAATATATCACCTAAGAATGTTTAATTTAAATATTAGAAATCTTAAATATAAATTATTACAATAATAAAATAAAGTACTGTATCGTAATATTTAAAATTTATAAACATGATAAAAAACATGAAAAAATATATTCTTTTTAAAAATAAGATGGCTTCCTTGGGGTGGACATGGATACTCCCTATCCATTTAACCCCAGATTCTACTCCATTCCGCTACCCTGTGAGCGTCGACGTTCCACCTACCGCTGCTCCCTTCCGGGCCTGACGGGGTTCGGCAGACTAAGGAGGTTACCTACTTTCTACAAAGTAGGCCCCTCCACCGTCTTACCCCACAGGACGAAATGTCATTGTAGAATCTGGGAATGAATAGGGGAACCCATGCCGCCCCCAAGTTTTCGGCCCCTGCATAAGGCGATTTCAGGTTACAGGGGACGCCTAACCCCCCGGCCTAGCCACTACAATAATATATATTTTGGATATATATACTTTACTATTAAATGGCCTGTTCCTATAAATATAACTATTTAGAAATATTGCAGTAATAATTAAAAAAATATCAAAAAAGATGTTATTATACTGGAAAAAGCATTATTACTTTCATTACCTGTAGGGAAAACCTTTAAGTATGGGGGTTGATACATTTATAATAATGTTTTTAACTATAATCATATTTTCAAAAATTGTTTATTACAATAAAAATCCAATTCTCATTAAAAACCCCTAAATAATAATTTACAAAATTATTAATATAAAAAAGTAAGAAATAATTATAATAAATAATTTATGTGTTTGGCTTGATAAAAAGATATATCAAATATTAAATTGAACAATATAATTAAATAAAAAAATAATCATGTGAGAAAATGGACATAGATGTTAAAGAGATATTAAAGGGAGAGCCTCTATATAGTGGTAAGGCAAAATCAATATATAAAATTGATGAGGATAAGATTTTAATAGAGTTTAGAGATGACATAACTGCAGGAGATGGTGCAAAAAAAGATATAAAAAAAGGCAAAGGGTATTTAAATGCCCTAATATCCTCCAAATTATTTGAAGTATTAAATAAGGAAAATATACCAACTCATTACATAGGGTATATAGATCCAGCATATATTGTTGCCAAAAATGTGGAGATTGTATTAATTGAGGTAATAGTGAGAAATATTGCAGCAGGGAGTTTATGTAGAAAATACCCCTTTGAAGAGGGCCAAGAATTAAAAAGGCCCATTGTTCAATTTGACTACAAAAGTGATGAATATGGAGATCCCATGCTAAATGAGGATATTGCCATTGCATTGGACCTTGCCACTGAGGAAGAATTGAAAAAATTAAAGGAATTAGCATTGAAGGTTAATGAATCATTGAAAAAATTCTTTAATGAAAGGGGCATAATATTGGTGGATTTCAAAATAGAGTTTGGTAGGACAAAAGATGGAGAATTGGTTGTTGCTGATGAAATAAGTCCAGATACTATGAGACTGTGGGACAAGGAAACCAAAGATATACTTGATAAGGACATATTTAGAAAGGATTTAGGAGATGTTATAGGAAAATATGAAATTGTAGCAAGGAGAATTGGATGCATATAAAAAATTTATAGGGTGTAGTATGTATAAAGTTACAGTAGTGATTAAATTAAAAAAAGGAGTATTAAACCCAGAGGGAAGAACTATCCTAAGAGCATTAAACTTCTTAGGATATGATGAGGTAAAAGATGCAAAAACCTTTAAGTGTATAGAACTCACTATTGAGGGAAAAGATAAGGAAACTATCCAGAAGAGGGTAGATGAAATGTGCAAAAAATTACTTGCAAATCCAGTAATTCATGACTATGAAATATTATTGGAATAAATAAAATTTTTGGAAAAATATAAAATATATTAAATTTATTTATTAAATTTATAAACCATATTTTATTTACATCTTCTTTTTTTATTTTAAAACTCAATAACCTATCCCATATCTATCCAAGTTATGCCAACAAAGAGAGTAATATAAATTTTAATTTAGTTTTTTATAATTATTTATTTCCTTTTATATGCTATTAATCCCTCTTATGTAAAATAATTATTATTAAAAATGACTATTTAATGGCATTTAACTTACTCTCTATTGTATGTTCCTTATCTGTCCTATCATCAATTTTTAAAGTACTTAATACTCTAACAGTGTCCTTAAGTACGGCCTCATGGGCCTCTTTATAGGCTCTTATTATTTCATCCAAATCCCCTTCAAGTATGGTACCCATTGCGCAGGTTTCTACTTTTAAATCATATTTTTTAAAGATATCTATTGCCTTTTTAACATATTTTGATACACTTGGACCAACACCTATAGGTACTATACTAACTTCTGCAACTGGCATGATATCCCCCCATGTAATTTATAATTCATTATGTATTATGATTACATAAATATATGTTATTTTTAATGTTTATTTATGAGAATAATTTTTTTACATAGGATATGGTATGTTTATTACCATTCTCACCATGTCCAGGTAACACATTTAATATATTTTTATTTATAATGCCCTCAAGTTTTAAAATTGAACCCTTTAAGTCCTCTAAACTTCCAGTTGGAAAGTCCCATCTACCTACACTGTGGGCAAATAGAGTATCTCCTGTTATAAGACTGTCTCCATATATTATAGATATACTTCCCTTAGTATGTCCAGGAGTCTCTATAATTTCAATACTATATCTTTTTAATTCTTCCAACACCTCCCCTAAGGGAATTACCTCCTTTGGAGGAATCATATCCCTATGGAACAATCCTGAAGATAGAGTAACATCACTGGCATTTTTTAAATGATTCACTTCACTATCGTGGATAATTATTGGGGCTCCAAAGTAATCCTGATATAGGTAATCGCTACCTGAATGATCATAATGGCAATGTGTATTTATTATAAAATCAATATCCTTCACAATGTTTTCAATTTCTTTCAAAGTGGCATCAAAATCATCTGGCAGTCCAGGGTCTATTAATATATTTTTCCTTTCCCCCTTGATTAAATAGGTGTTACAATCATTCCACTTTCCACTTATTTTATATATCATACTGCCAACTTCTTTATATATTGGTGGTAATATATTTAACATTTTACATGATACTCATTAATAATACAATTATCTTTTTTATTGTATTTATAATTTTCTTTATATATGATATTTGTACATTTTTAGGATTATTGAAGGAGCATACTTAGGGGCAAATTTATAATATATTCAATAAAATTAAACACTATAAAAAATAGGAAAATAATGAAATTAGATTTAAAATTATAATGGATACATAACATTACCCTACAATTCATAATATGAAAAAAATATATTACAAATAATATAGGAATAATACAATAACAAAAAGAATATATGTAAAAATAAGAAAATTCCTCTCATTTTTTATTGGTTTGGCCTGTCCACATAAGATAACTATATATTGGAATATTGCAGTAACAATTAAAAAAATATCAAAAAAGACGATCATTATATTAAAATCAAATATATACATCCTGTAAAGAATTTCTTACTATGCTCCTAGTGCTCAGAGTATTAAAGAATATACTACATTTTTATTTTTTTATTATTTATTTTTAATTTAATATTATCATTTTAATATTTTTTTCCAAACCATATATCAAAATTATATATTTGACCATATAGTATCTTTAAAATAGAATATAGGGCATAAATAGGGCATGGGACCTATAGCCCGCCTTCTGTAATTTCGGCGACATTCGGCTAAGCGCTAAATGCTTGCACCCGTGCAGAATGACCTCGTTTCACCGGTATCTTGGAACTCCTCAATATTAATATCATTGTCATTGTTCCAAGGCCGTATCGTTTCTATGGGCCATTCAGCCCCTCTCGGGGCATGATGCACTTTATGGGTGGGCGGAGCTTCCTCCTCATGGAAAGTCGCCAGTTCCCTTGCCCATGGAATAACTATTCTATAAAAAAGTTTTTATCATTGCGCTCGAAAACTCGAATTTATTAAGCACGATTTGTTTGGAATTTGTATATTATACTACTAAAAAAGTAATGCAAAAAAAAGGCTGACGGCGTCGCCCTGTTCCCACCCAAAGGCAGTACTTAGGGCATCGCTGGAGGGCTTAATTTCCGAGATCGGGACGGGATCGGATGTGGCACCTCCGCTATGACCGTCATGCCCATTGTAAAAAATAAGTGGTTATAGCCCCCATGTCCTTAAGTGTCCAAGTACCCCCTATATCCCTCGGGCTGTTAGTACTAGCGGACTAAACACCTCGGGAGAACCCTCGGTGCTTACATCCCTAGCCTATCAAACCCCTCTTCTAGGGGAGCCCTTGTCCCCGAAGGGACTGGCTGCCTATTTTCAGGACGGGTTTCGGGCTTAGATGCTTTCAGCCCTTATCCCTTGGTGCGTGGCTGCTCGGCAATGCCCTGTCGGACAACCGATAGACTAGAGGCACCGGCGGTTCGTTCCTCTCGTACTAGAACCACCTTTCCCTCAGGCAGCCAACACCTCCAGCAGATAGCAACCAACCTGTCTCACGACGGTCTAAACCCAGCTCATGATCCCCTTTAATGGGCGAACAGCCCCACCCTTGGATCCTGCTGCAGATCCAGGATGGGAAAAACCGACATCGAGGTAGCAAGCCGCGGGGTCGATATGGGCTCTTGCCCGCGACAACTCTGTTATCCCCGGGGTAGCTTTTCTGTCATCCCTGGCCCCCATCGGTGAGGCACAGGGGTTCGTTAGGCCCGGCTTTCGCCTCTTGGTTGCGTATTTTGGGCAACCAAGTCAGGCCGGCTTTTGCCCTTACACTCAACAGCGGAGTCCTGACCCGCTTGAGCCGACCATTGGGCCCTCCTGATGCATTTTTAGGAGGGTGCCGCCCCAGCCAAACTGCCCACCTACCGGTGTCCCCTCTCTGGGGTAAGGGACATGGTCATGGGAGGGTGGTGTCCCATGGGCGCCTCCACCTCCCCTAGCGAGGAGGCTTCGACGGCTCCCACCTACACTGTACACCCACAACCATGCCCCAACGGCAGGCTGCA
>DQSV01000003.1 GCA_015663075.1 Methanothermococcus okinawensis
AAAACATAAGGGAGTAATTCAAAAACAGATTATTAATGGACATACAGTTATTCTCTTAGCAGGTTCCGACAGATGGGGTACCAAGGCTGCCGTGGAGTACTTCAAGACCCTTGAAGATATTCCTGAAGAGCCAATCTTTGTAGAATGGAAAGACGGAGAGGCTATTAAGATAAATAAACCTTAATTAATATTTTCTTTTTTTCATTTTTTTTAATATATTTTTTCTTTAATATAATTTTTAAAAATTAATATTTTTTTCAAAGGATCTACTTAATATAACCAACTATCCAATGTGATTATAGGTTGATACCATTTAATCTTTGGAGGGGTTTTTAATATTTTACCATACTCTCCACCTCCCCCAGGGTAGTAATATATTTTATTTTTTCTAAATAGTTCAATTACTCTTCCAACCTTTTCATTTATTTTCATTAAATTGGAGAGATCCTCTTTAATAAGAACATTTATTTCATTATAATATTCTTCAATATATTCCTTCCAAAGGGATTCAACAGCCTTGGTTCCAATATTCTTCCCAATGGATAGAGCTATTATCTGAGATAGGGGAATTATTTTATAATATGGAGGTCTAAACTCTGGATGAATGGGCTTTTTATCCTTGGATAACTCTAAGGTCCTATCATAAACTCCTTTTTTTATAGTTCCTCCACATTTGGCACATATATATTTTAATTTTATGGCATCCTCCATATGGTATCTCAAATAACACTTTGAACAGGCTGTTAAATAATACTTCCCAAGTGCAGGATCCAGTCCATAATTTGCGACTATGTTGTTATTTTTTATTGATTTTTTAATCTCCTCAAAGTTCTCCTCAAGGCCTCCGATACTATTAACTTTAAGTTGATTGAACTCCCTTCCCAACCTGTAGGGATGGTAAGAGTGGGCATCAGAATTACTTAAAAAGGGAATATCCCTAAGTTCATTGATCATATCCCCCATATCCCCATCTGCCGATAATCCCAACTCCACAAAATCAGGCTTTTTTTCATAACATTGATATATAGAATCAAAGGACTTATAAAGACTGGTATATGGAGTGAAGGCATGGGCAGGACCAATCAATCCCTCAACTTCTTTAATTATTTCAAATAACTCATTCCCCTTAAGGAATATCTTGGGCCTTCCCTCAGTGTCCATGTTGTTGGAATATTTTTTTAACCTCTCCCTAAGTTCATAGGCCTTGGATATAGAGGGCAGTAGTATTAAATGATGGACACGGTTTTTATCCTCTATTTCCACAGTTAAGATCAAATTACTGTCTTTATATTCATTAATTTCCTCGAGATATTTTGGATGAAGGCAGTCACCAGTGCCCACTATATGGAGGCCCTTTAATTTTGCATATCTTAGTATGTTAGGTATATCCATATATTTAGAGGTTCCCTTTGCAAATCTGGAATGGATATGTAAATCACTATTTATTATCAAATATACCACCAAAAAAAATAATTAATAAAACTTAAAAAATAAATTTAGTGAAATAATAGAAATCAAAACATTAGAATATATAAAAAAAGTTTATCAAGTTATTAAAATAAAAATGTTTTATAGAGATCATATTTTATTCTAATTCCTTTAAGAATGTTGCTATTTTCTGAACTACAACCTTGGCCTCCTCTTCATTCTTAGGATATATTAAATTCAACCTGGGAATATCCAATCTTCTTATAAGATATTTTGAAAGTTCATTTGTCCTGGCGCATCCAATACATCCAAAGGCCATAGGGGCCTCATCCATAATAATAGCAGCATCGGCCTCCTCAATTAAGGGGCCTATGAGGGCCATCCTTCCCCTAACCCCCGAAGGAACCTCTATGGCAGCATACTTTAACCCCCTTTTGGGATCCTCATCTGTCATATTCATAGGAGGGCTATCTATCTCTGGAGTTCTAACCTTTTTGCCAACAACATTATTTAGCATTAAGGGTTTATGTCCAAATCGCTCCACTAAATCCCCTAATATAAGACTATTTGGAGGATATATAATTATTTTTTTCATTTTTATCACCAACGTTATTATATAGTTAATGCTAAGCCTTAAGTTTATTTTCTTAGAATTAATATTTTTCTATAGTTAAGACTCATAATATTTTGAACCTAAATCCAAATAAAAATAATAACGAATAATTATAATATAGAAAAAATACTTTAAATTTATTCACCTTAGTTCAATTGTTCTTTTTCTGAAATACCTAGGGGAGTTGAATGGACAATAATGGGATTTCTACTTTTATACATTTTTGCTATTTGCTACTTCTTTAAATATTTTAAGTATTTTAAAATTTTTTTGTATATCTAGTATATCTATTAATTTTATTATTTTTTATTATTTTTTTAAGTTATTTTTTTAATTTTGCTATTTTTAATATTTTGTTCTTTTATATTCTATTTAATTTTTTATTATTTTTTTATTATTGTCAATTACATTATATAAATAATTCCCTATCTCTACTACTGTATAAACCCAATAATTTGGCACAATGAGTCATATCATTATCCTTTATTTTAACCTCTTCATGGGATTTTTTTAGAATATATGGATAATTACCTACGGATATCTCATTTAAATTTGAAAAGAATTCACTCTCTAAATTTTTAAAGGAGGTAATATTTAAAACTCCCTCACCCCTATCAAGTTTTACAAATTGATAGTATAATTCATCAATATCCTGTCCAAATTTTTTTAAATACTTTATATTATTATATACTCCCTGATTTATTTCTACCATTTTCCAGTCTGCCAAATTTAATGGCTTAGAATATCCCAATGTTTTAACCCTGCTAAAAATTGCCATGTCTGGAATATATCCCTCTTTAAAGTATATGTTCATTTTTGAGGTCTTGGATATGCCCACTATTTTATCCCTGTATTTTTTCAATATTTCTATCAGTAATACAATGTATTCAATCTGTTCAAGTATAATTTTATGGTATATCCTATCTTCCTCACTTTCTTTAACATCAATAGATACAGTAGGGGCAAGTATTCCATTGTCAAGTTCTTCATTGATTTTATTCCTTATCTCTTTACCATATTTTTTATAATAATACAATATTTCATTACTCCCCTCCTCACGTCCCATATAAGTGTGGGTTTTAATTATTAGGGAGTATAATGAGCCATCTAATAAATAATAATCAATATCCTTATTTTTAAAATTCCAAAGTGCACTTTTTAATTCCATATTTAACATATAAAGTGTAAGCCTATTTGAAATATAGATATAGGGAATAATAATGTCCGTATCCCAATAGGATACGGATTTTTCTATTTTTTCTCCAACTTTATTTATATAGGAAACTGTGCCTACGGAGTAAAGGCAAAAATCAACGTAATTAATTTTATTAAAACTACCATCTCCTCCGGCGAATGTATGGGTATTTGTAGGGGAATTGTCCTCAAAGTTATAGTTTATCCAATATTTTTCCGTATCAAACTTCCTATTTATTGAGTTTATTGTTTTATGAATCTTGTGATTTTTATTGAGAATATGTGAGTAATCCAAGGGAAACACCTGTGATCTTTATTTTATATAATTGAGTTGTAGTTATATATACTATTTTGAATTTAATTTAAATATAAAAAATATAATGTTTTTTATCTCTTTTCCAAAAAAAATAAGTTACGATTCTCTGTGAGAACACACTATCACAGAATGAAGATTATTAAACTGCCTGAAAGAAATATAAAAAATATAGTCGTCGATGAAAAAAGATGATTTCAAAACTTACTTCTTAGAAGGGTTCTTAAATACTGTAAAAAAACCAGACTTTTTGTTAATAATGGTGTAAAATCTTTTAAACTATAAAACTTATTATTTTAAATATTTAAATATTTTAATTTATCAAAAAAAGTCAAAATATAATATACTTAAATTTGGAATTATAGGGCCTAGACCATATATGCCTAAAAATAGAAAAGAAGTAAATAAGTTAATTAGAATCCTAAAAGAAAGACCCCTTAAACTAATAGGGTGGCTGTATCACTGTGTCGTATTATAGAAAGACATGAGGGGTTTTCCTGTTTATAATGAAAAAGGTTAGTGAAAATAACTTTAAAAGATTGAAAATAAAAAAGAAAATAATAAATAATTACATAAATAATGCTCCAAGACCTGCAGCGGCAGCGACTGTATCATCTTCTTTTTTCTCTTCCTTCTTCTCTTCTTCTTTCTTCTCCTCTTCAACAGTTGGAGCACTTGGAGCGGCGGTAGCAGCAGCAGGGACTACAGCAGCCTTTTCCAAAGCCTCATCTATATTCACATCTTCCAATGCAGCAACCAATGCCTTAACTCTTGCATCATCTACATCAAGTCCTGCAGCAGTCAATATAGATTTAACTCCATCCTCTGTAATTTCCTTACCAGCGGAATGTAATATGAGTGCAGCATATATGTATTCCATAATTACACCTCCAAGGGAAAATTTTATTTTTTATACTCTTTTTTTATATATATTATTTTCGATTCCAATATTTTATTTTAATATTAATTTAATTTTTTATTTAATTTATTTTTTAGGTATATATAATTTAGAATAACATACCTAAACCTATAGCAGCAGGTGCTTCTTCTTCCTTCTCTTCCTCCTTATCATTATCGGAGGACTCATCCTTTTCATCCTCTACCTCGGTGGGGGCTACACTTGATGAAGATAATATTTCCATTAACTCCTCATCAAGGGCCTCATCGCCAACTTCAGAGGCAATGGTAAGCATCTGTGAATATGCCCTTCCAAGTATGTCTTCACAGGTTTTATCTGTAAGGAAGGCACTTTCAATAGATAATGCCCTGGCTTCACTAAAGGCCTTCTGAAGTATTGCCTCAATTGTTTCTGCTGTTGGTATTGCAGCATTAACTGATAGGTTAAATGCACTGGTGTATGCCTTCTGTATATTCTGTATGAATTCCTCTTCATCAATCTTCAGTACATCGGGAGCATATATTACCCCATCCTCATAGGCGGCCAAAAGATCTATACCAACCTTGGTGGGTTTTATGCCCAATGCCGAAAGAACCACTGCAACTTTGTTGGATACTACCTCGCCCTCTTTGACGATTACAGTATCCTCTTTTATTGCTATTTTACCCTTTTCAATAACTGCTGGAAGACCAACACTTTTTAACTCCCCTAAGAAAGGTCCTGGTGGCATTCCAGTTGAGCCTTTCTCCACAACTATATCACAGGGAGCAATGGCACCTCCTCTTATGGGAGCAGGAGTTTTACTTTCCTCCAATGTTTTATATAGTTTAAATGGATTCATGTCAGTAACTACAATGGCTGCCCCTTTTGCTATGTAATCAACTAATTTGGCAAATTCTGGATCTCCCTTTTCTTCACTTATCTCTTTAATGGCCCTCTCTATTAAGGTGTTTCTTGACATCCTCAATATCATTTTGCCCCTTATCTTATCCCTGATCTCTTGAAGTTGCCTTGCTGGAACATCCATCAAATCTGCCAATGCTATGACTTTGCCTTCCTTTAGTAATTTCTTTAATCTATCTACTTCCTCTATCTTCCAAGGGGCAATTTTATGTTCAGATTCTACAACTACCATAGTTTCATCCCCTTATTTTTCTATGGGGACTGCTGGCCCCATGGTTAGTTTAACATAAGCATTTTTAACATGGTAGAGCCCTTTTTCGTATTTCTTAGATACAGCATTTAAAACTGCCTCAATATTCTCAGCAATCTCCTCATCGCTCATTTTTTCAGAGCCTACTAATGTTTTAAATGAAGGTTTATCCCTCGTATTAATCACTACTGTTTTTTTAAGCCTCTCCACCAGAGGCTTTAAATTGGCATTTGGGGGCACTGGTTGGGGCATTTTTCCCCTTGGACCTAATATGGGACCTAAGGTTTTACCTACTATTGGCATCATATCAGATTGGGCTATAAAGAAATCATGCGCATTTGCTATTTTCTTAGCCTGTTTTTTATTTTTTCCTAATTCTTCCAGTTCCTCCTGTCTTATTACAGTGAGGCCCATTTCTTCAGCCTGTGCCGCTAAGTCACCCTTTGCAATTACTGCAATCTTTGCATCCTTCCCTCGTCCGTGAGGTAGTACTATCTGTTGTTTCAGCCTGTTTTCAGGCCTTGTAAGATCCAACTCTTTTAAATTTACTATTAGATCCACGGACTGTGTGAAGTTTCGCGGCTTAGCAAGAGAACGAGCCTCCTTCACTCCTTTTAATATTTTTTCTCTGTCCATGTTGTAGCCTCCTGAATTATAAACTGCAGTTATATTTTTACTATATTTTTTGGATAATAATGTTTAGAAATTATTTAAAAACTGCAGCCAAAACATGGAGCAAACCTATTATTTACTAACTATTATATAAAGATTACTATACTTTAATGCATAATATACTAACAGTTGTAATACTAACAAAAATAACTAAAAATTATTAAAAATAAAAAAATATTATCTTAAGAAGTATTTAACTAATAATTATATATTTTGATACAATAGTATTATTTAACCCCTTTAATTATTATAATTTAATGTTTATTTAGTAGTTGACATTGCACTATCTCTTTAACCATATACATATATTGCATTGCTATTATAGTTAATTAATTTTAATTCTCCTATTGGTGGCTCTCCATATAATGGTTTTATTATTAAAGGAACATTATGTTTTTTAGATATTTTTAATATAAAGGGTTGGAGGTCCCTTGGGGGCCTAATGGAATATATTAAGTTAGTATGTTTATATATGTCTAATTTTGGATTAAATATATCATCAATAAGGGCATTTAATCCTTCTTTTTTTGCTTTATCTATTGCATCTTTGTTTATATCGACAACAGTTAGATTTATTCTATAGTCATACTCTTTGAGTGCTTTTGCCACTTTAAAATAATATCCCACTCCAATCTCCACAATTTTATAGGGGTTGTTATTTTTAATATTTTTTATATATTTGTTAACAATATATTCAGATAGATATTCCATAATTATAACCATTAAAATTTTCTATATCTTATTAATTAATTTAATGTTATTTAAAATGTATGGCATTGTAATAAAGGATAACATAAGTTAAAAAAATAAAATAATTAAAAAAAATGTAAAATATATAATTAGCCACAAGTATAAATATATTAAGCCTTATAATCTACAATATAAAATAATAATATTGGGACTATAAATTTATATTAATCAATATCATTCCTTATATTGGCACCAATGGATCTCATTACCTCTATAAAGTTGGGAAAAGATATTTTAACAGCATCCTCTCCCTCTATTACAGTTCTTCCCTCGGCTC
>DQSV01000092.1 GCA_015663075.1 Methanothermococcus okinawensis
ATAAAATCCACACCTGCCTTTTCCACCTTTTTTACTTCATCCATTAAATATCCATAATTTGCTGAGAGAATTGAAACCCCAATTTTTACCATATTTTCCCCTCTATTTTTTATATTTTTTATTATTCTTATTTTTTAATTTTTATTTTATTTAAAAGATTAGATTATTGTCCATAATACCCATTATTGAGATAATTCCTTCAGTGCCCCTTCCAATTGCTCTTTATCAGGTGCTTTACCATGGAATCCAACATTGTTCTCCATAAAGGAAACTCCCTTTCCTTTAATAGTATTTGCTATAATCATTTTAGGCCTGCCGTTTTTTAAGGATTTTGCAGTATTAACAGTATTAATTATCTCCTGGAAATCATGCCCATCTATCTCAAATACATCCCATCCAAAGGCTTTAAATTTTTCTTTTAAATCCCCTAAGCACATTACATCCTCAGTACAGCCATCTATTTGAAGTTTATTTCTATCTACAAACCCTATTAAATTGTCTAATTTGTAATGATGAGACGCCATTGCAGCCTCCCACACCTGACCTTCCTGACACTCTCCATCTCCTAAGAGAACATAGACTGTATTATTTAACCTATCTAATTTACATCCCAAGGCCATTCCCACTGCCACTGAAAACCCCTGTCCTAAGGATCCAGTATTGGCTTCAATCCCTGGAATACTTATTGATGGATGCCCCTGTAGTAGACCCCCAACTTTTCTCAACTTCCAAAGTTCCTCCTTATCAAAATACCCAAACTCTGCAAGAAGGGCATAAAGTGCAGGACAACCATGGCCCTTACTTAACACAAATATATCTCTATCTTTTTTATAGGGATTTTTTGGATCATGGTTCATTAGTTTATAGTACAGTGCTACAATAATATCTGTTGCCGATAAGGAACCACCAGGATGGCCAGATTTAGCCAATCCTATCATTTTTACAATATTATATCTTATTTTTTTGGCTATTGTTTTTAATTCTTCCAATTCTGTGTTCTCAAGGGTGGGAGCACTATTCATAAAATTTCACCTTTTATTATTCATATTAAACACAAATTTAAGGTTTGATTTTGATCTATATCTTAATTTTTTATTTAGGATTTTATAACAACTATATATTACTGTAATAGATCTTAGTACTACTTTAAAGTCAATTTAACCTTATAATTATCTTATATCTTGTTTTTAACGATAATTATTATTTTATTAATTATTTTGTTTTTTTATTGTAATATACCATTACACTTTAAGGTTTTATAAACATATGTATATTATTTAAAATATATGTTAAAATTAGACGTGTTGTTGAATGTAATTAAAAAAAAGTATATTTAGCATATTGGGGAAAATAAAATAATAATGATTTCTAAAGAATGTAAATTTCAAATGTAATATATAAATATATCTTATTAATATAATAATAACTAAATTGGTTATTATTGTTCTTTAGTATATTTTTAAAATAACAAAAAATACATGATATATTTAAATTAAATTTAATTAAGGTTTTATTGGCCTGGAACAAAACTAGGAGGTAAAGAAATGGCTAAATATAATATTAACTATGGACTGGACCCAAGAAGAGACCACATCCTTTACAAGGATGAAGATCATAAAGTAATTTATCTTGGAACAAATATGTCAGGTAGTGGCGATATGGATGTCAATAGTTACATAATAATTAACAAAAAGAAAGGAATGTTATTGGATCCTGGCGGATATAAAATATTTCCCAAGGTTCTTTCAAACATATCTAAATACTTAAACCCCAAGGATATCGAATATATCTACATGTGCCATCAAGATCCAGATGTAGCAGGTAGTGTTCCCCTCTGGAGGTCCATAACAAATGCAAAACTAGTAACCAGTTGGTTATGGATAAGATTTTTGCCCCATTTTGGATTTGAGGATGTGGATAGTGTAGCACACCCGTTGCCTGATGAAGGAAGCGAGTTATCCTTTGGTTCAACCATACTGGAATTTATACCTGCCCATTTCCTACACAGTCCTGGGCATTTCACCATATATGATAGGAGAAGTAAATTTTTATTTACTGGCGATATTGGAATAGCCATTTTAGAAGATCCTTCTTTGGTAATTGAAGATATGGATAAACATATTAATGCAATGAAACCACTTCATGAGCGGCTAATGGCAAGTAATGTTGCACTAAAAGATTGGGTAAGTCGAGTCAGTAGTTTAGATATAGAGGCAATAATACCACAGCATGGGGGAATTATTCCAAAGAAACATATTGGCAGGTTTTTTAATTTCCTAAGTAATTTAAGATGTGGTGTTGATTTGATATAATTTTATATATTTGGGGGGTATTATTATGAAAGATAAATTAATTGTAGCATCAGATGTTTTTTCAGATGCAGTTAGAATAGAATCGGCAAATAAGGAAACCTCAAAGATAATATATGATTTAGTAACAGAAATCAGTGAACACTTTGTAAAAAATAATGAATTGATTATTGAAAATATTGAAAATTTATCTGAAATTATAAGGGATCTTGAAAAATTTAGAGATGATTTTTTACCATTTTTTCAGAAGTTGGAAGTATTTTCAAAGGAATTCAATCGTCTCGTAGAAAACTTAGAGTATATTTCTAAAATGAGTAATTCAATAAATGGGGTTGCAAAACATACTAGTTTAATAGCTTTAAATGCATCAATTGAGGCTGCAAGGGCTGGGGAATCTGGGAGAGGATTTGCAGTTGTAGCCAATGAAATAAGGGAAATGGCTAATAAAACTATGAATCTTACAAAGGAAATTGAAAAGTTTAATACCGAAGTGATGAATGATCTTAAGGTATTAAAAGATGTTTTAAATGTAATTGATAAAACAAAGGAAGGGACAGATATTTTAGCAAAGGATATTAATGAAATAGTTGAAATAAATAGTGAATTAAAAAAGGTTTCAAAGGATCAGGATATATTTGTTCATGACATTAAAAGTCTAAGTGGAATATCAATGGCTTTGGAAAGTTTCAACAAAATGCAGGAAAAATTTAATAAGAATTTAAGTGGTCTTTTAATTCAATTGGCTATTGAGTCTTCAGAAAATGACGATAACAATAAAAAAAATTAATATACATTTAAATGAATATGGGATGATTATATGGGAATGTATCTAAGAGTATTAATATTATTATCTCTAATAACATTGTTTGCAGGCTGTTTGGATTATGGAAATGGAGGTTTATCTGGTACTTATGAATCAAATAGTAATGAGGATAATCAGAAATTAAATAATTTGAATCTTGAAGGAAAAACTGAAGTATTGGAATTTTATGCTGACTGGTGTGGATATTGTAAGGCCCTTGAACCTACAATGAATCAATTGGAGAATGAAGGGGTAAAAATTATAAAAATAAACACTGATAAATATCCAGAGTTGGCAAGGCAGTTTGGAATTAGAGGATTACCTACAGTTATCTATATTAAAGATGGAAAGATAGTTGGCAGGACCGTAGGATATGCTCCAGAAGAAATAACAAAAAAGGCTAAGGCACTTTATGATTAAATTTATTTTAATTGGTTTCTCTTCTTAAAAATTATGTGATAGATATAGTTTATTTATAATATATTTACTTTGTTATTACTTACTACATTTTATTTTAATAATTGTTTAGGGATATTATATGGATTTATTGTTAATATTCATTTCAGGAGTATTTACAGCATTAGGGCCCTGTGTAGCTACTGTATTGCCTGTGGTATTTACCTATACCTTTGGAATCTCAGAATCTAAAGGAGAGGCATTTATTGTATCTTTATTTTTTGTTTTGGGATTTTCTATAGTTTTTAGCATATTGGGAGCTATTTCGTCAGTTTTTGGTATACTTTTTTGGATTTACAAGTTAAAATATATTGCAGGCATTTTGGCAGTGGCTTTGGGCCTATTAATCATATTTAAAAAGGGCTTTTCATTTAGATTAAAGGGAAACCCCTTTAATAGTTTTATAACTAAAATTAGTAATAAAAATATTTCCTTTAAATATAAAGTACTTACTTCTATTATTCTTGGAATATCCTATGGCGTTGGAGCCAATGTATGTGCAGATCCCATTTTAGCAGGAATATTGACCTATATATCTACAAAATCAGATATAATCTTTGGAATTTTGGCATTATTTATATATTCAATGGGTTATGGACTTCCAATAATTCTTTTAAGTGTTATAGGCGTTGAAGGTAAGGAGATATTTGAGAGATTTGCCAGTTCAAGTATTGTTAGTTTTATTTCGGGTATTATATTGGTTTTATTGGGGCTTTTTATTATTTTAACTAAATAATAATTATTATAGTTAATGGAATGGTCTAACTGTGACCTCATAAGTTGTATTATATATTTTCTGTTATTGATTATATTTTAGTATTTTTTTATCTCGACGGTATAATTAATGAATAACAAAAATAAAATATAAATAAAATTAATATAATATCGTTTCAAATAAAAATTATTATAATAATAAGAAAAATGAATAAAAAAAGTATTCAAAAAGAGAATATAAATTATCACATTATTTTTTAAGGTCCTTGGAAATAAGTTTAAGGTTTATATGTTTACTACTATATAATGCGTATATTAATTTTTTAATTATTTATTATTGCTCTAATCTTAATAACATTTTTATTTTTAGTTTATTTCTATATATTTAATCATTTGTATTTTATTATTTTTATTATTTTTATTATTAACTTAAAAAGTAATGAAAGGATAACATGGATATTGAAGAGTTAAATAAGGAATTATTAAAAAAAATAGATAGTCTTCCACCTGGATGCCAACAATGTATTAAGGGAGAAAAACTTGTTTTATTTATTACTGGGATATGTGGAGAGAATTGCTATTACTGTCCAATATCTAAGAAAAGAAAGGAAAAGGATGTTATTTATGCCAATGAGAGAAAAATAAATTCAATTGAGGAGTGCATTGAAGAATGTTTATTATGTGGGAGTAAGGGGGTAGGTATCACAGGAGGCAATCCCTTACTTAAAATGGAGAAAACCTACAGATATATAAAGGCATTAAAGAAAAGATTTGGGCCTTCTTTCCATATACATCTCTATACCACTCCCACAGTAATAGATGAAAATAAATTAAAGGCTCTTAAAGAGGCAGGATTGGATGAAATAAGATTGCATCCTACAAAATACTTTAATAAATACTACCACTACATGAAAGAAAAGAATAAAAAACACAACAGTAGTAAGGAGATAGAAGAATACTTAGAGGGTTTCTTAGGTACTTTAAAATTATGCATGGAATATATAAGGGATGTTGTTGTTGAAATCCCCTCTATTCCAAAGTATGAAAATGAAATAATCCATCTATTGGAAGAGATTGAAAAAATTGGAGTAAGATTCATAAACATTAATCAGTTGGAATACTCAGAGACCAACTATAGAGCCTTAAAAAGTATGGGATTTTTAGAAAAAAATACATATACCTCTGAAATACTTGGAAGTGAAGAAACTGCTAAAATAATAATTGATTATTTTAATAAAAAAATAGAGAATGGAAAATCTAAATTAACAATACATTATTGCCCATCTATTCTAAAGGATGGAATACAGATGAAGAATAGGTTAATAAATAGGGCAAAAAACGTTGCAAAGGAATATGAGATTATTACCGATGAGGGACTCTTACTTAGGGGAATAGTTTCCTTTAAAAATATTGGGGATGTTAAGGACCTATTGGAAATTTTGGAGTACAATTCCATACTCTATGAGATAGATGAAAATAAATGTAATATTTATTTAAATCCCTATGTTTTAGAGGATATTATATGTTATTTAAAGGATAATAATTATAACTTTAAATTTGGAGGATATATCTCTGAAAGATATCCTACGCATGATGAGTTGGAAGTGGAAAGAATACCCTTAATTACTAAAAAAAGAAGTTTGAAAAGTTTAAGAAAAAATATGAAGTGATTTTATGGGCCCTGCAGAAAAACTTAGAGGTTCAAAATCTAAATTATTAGAAGGAAAAAAAATATTGGTTGCTGTATCTTCCTCAATAGGGGCAATTGAAACTCCTAAATTAATAAGGGAACTTATAAGGCATGGGGCACAGGTTTATACCATTGCCACGGAGGAATCTAAAAACATTATTGGGGAATATGCCTTGGAATTTGCCTCAGGAAATAAGGTACATTACAAAATTACAGGAAATGTGGAGCATGTATCACTATATGAGATATGTCATGCCATGATAGTGCATCCTGCCACTGCAAACATCATAAGTAAAATAGCCCTAGGACTTGCCGACAACATAGTAAATACAACTGCTACAATGTTTATTGAAAACAAACCAATATTTATTGTTCCAAGTATGCATAAAAACATGCTTCATACTATAAGAAATCATATAGATGCCTTAAAGGAGAGGCAAGTATTTATTATATCTCCAAGAATGGAGGAGGAGAAGGCAAAGGTGCCTTCCATTGAAGAGATAGTTTTAAAGGTAATTGAGATACTTGGAAAGGGATCTTATAATGGATGTGTTAAAAATGAGGCCTACAATGAACATGAACCTCAAAGTAATAAAAAAAATAAAAAGATCCTTATACTATCAGGGGGCACTGCCGAATTCATAGATAGAGTTAGGGTAATAACCAATTTATCCTCTGGAAAGACAGGATATTATATTGCAGAGGCCTTCTCTAAGGAGGGCCATAATGTTGAGGTAATCTATGCCCTTGGAAAGGAGCCCCCTTATTATGTAAAATCCCATAAGGTCATCACCTCAAAGGAAATGCTAAATAAGGCCTTGGAATTAGGAAAGGATGCAGATATAATTGTATCCTGTGCTGCAATATCTGATTTTGTTCCAGATGGGTTTGTTGATGGTAAGATTAAGTCTGATAGTGATATAACCCTTAAATTAAAGAGAAATATAAAGGTAATAGGAGAACTTAGAAAAGCCTTTCCTGAGAAGACCATTGTTGGTTTTAAGGCAGAATATGGGATGGATAAAAATAAACTTATAGAAATAGGTAGGGAAAAATTAAGGGAGTATAATTTAGATTATATTGTGGCAAATGATTTATCAAAATATTATTTTGGTGAGGAGTACAATGAAGTAATATTAATAGGAAAAAATAGCATGATGGAATTTAAAGGAAAAAAATCTGAAATTATGGGGAAGGTTGTTAAGGAGATTTTGAGAAATGGTAAATAAATTAATTGTAAATAATTTTTAACAGTTAATTTTTCTTATTTTTATTTAAATAGGGATGTGCATTCTTTTATTGGAATATACAATATTAAAATTAAAAAAACTTAATTAAAAAAATAATTTTAAAAAACTATAAAAAAT
>DQSV01000088.1 GCA_015663075.1 Methanothermococcus okinawensis
ATTATTTATTATTAATTATTTATTATTTAGTACGTTTTAAAACTAGATAAATACGTGAAAGTAATGTATTTTAAAATAAGAGGAATGAAGGATAACGACATAGATAGAATAATAGATATAGAAAGAGAATCATTTGAATATAGTTATCCTCCATCATTAATTATGCAAGCATATACTTCATTTCCAGAGGGATTTTTAGTGGTGGAGGAGGCAAATAGTAAAAAAATAATTGGATATATTATGTGCATTATAGAATGGAGAAATGGCCATATAATATCCATTGCCGTAAGTAAGGAATATAGGAATAGAGGGGTTGGAACCATGTTGTTAAATGCCTCAGAACATATTTTATTTAAGAGATATAATATAAATAACATAGTACTTGAAGTAAAATTTGATAATAAAATAGCGAGGAAATTCTATTACAGTAGGGGATATGAAGATAAAAGACTATTAAAAAATTATTATGATGATGGTTCAGATGCTATATTGATGGTTAAGAAAAACCCTTATATGTCATCTAAAAATGGTCCAATTATAATTAACATGTGGTAAAAATGAAGAGGATAACCATATTTTCTCCTAATTACTATACCTACGGTGCCATGATTGTGGGGGGAGTATTAAAGGAAAAATTTAAAAATAAATACAATATAAACCTTGTTAGATCATTAAACAGTAATACAATAAATCTTTTTTTAAAATCTGAAGTTGTTATTTTAAGTTTATACTCTACAGTTCATATTTTAGATAGTAATTTAAAAAAAGCCATTGAAATAATAAGAAACTCTACTAAAAATAATAAAAAAATTAAAATTTATGTTGGAGGTCCTGTATCCTCCTATCCTGAAATTATTCTTAATGAAATGGATGTAGATGGAGTAATATTGGATGAGGGGGAGATTACAGTTCCAAATATAATAGATGGCTATGAGGAGGGCCTGGCATATTTAGAAAATGGGGAAATTGTAATAAACAAACCGAGGGAAAAACCTGAATTACTATCAAAACCCCTTATACCAAAAGATATAGGCAATCAAAGTATAAGAGGGGCAAATGTATATATTGAGACCCACAGGGGATGTTTAGGAAATTGCACCTTTTGCCAGGTTCCAAGGTTTTTTGGAAAGAAGGTAAGAAGTAAGCCATTGGATCTTATATTGGAAGAGGTAAGGGAGTTTAAAAAAAAGGGAGTTAAAAGAATAGCCATAAGTGGAGGTACAGGAAACCTCTATAACTTTAAAAAAGACGTAAATAAATCTGCATTTATAGAGATGTTAGAAAAGATAGGAAAAATAATTGGAAGTAAAAACCTCTCTGTGCCTGATATGAGGGTGGATTATGTTGATGAAGATACCCTAAGGGCCATAAAAAAATACACTATTGGCTGGGTATTCTATGGCTTGGAGAGTGGGAGCGATAGGATATTAAAATCCATGAAGAAGGGTGTAAATAGGGAAAAGAATCTTAATGGAATATATTTAGCAAAGGAGTATAATGTAAAGGTAGGGGGAAGTTTTATAGTAGGTTATCCTGGAGAGAAGGATATTGATTATTTACTTACCAAGGATTTTATTGTGGATGCTGAGTTAGATGATATTTTTGTATCTATTGCCGAGCCAATACCAAAAACTGAACTATGTAATCTAATTCTTAATACTCCGATTGAAGAGAATTTAACATTTAAAGCCCATTTAAAGACTTATAGAACCTTTAATTTAACCGAAAGTGAGGCGAGATGTTTTGATCTAATGCTTCATGGTGAAAATTGGAAATCAAGGCCATCTGTTATTACAAAAGAGAGATACTTACTCTATCTAAATGAGGCTAAAAAACAGGGTGAGGATATAAGAAACATTACAAAACTAATATTTAAATATAAGAAGTATTTATTGTGAGTGGATAATATTATATCTTCATATACTTGATAAATATATATACATATATAATGTTTATCTTATGTAGACACGTCCCACGTCCAATTTAAATATCCCAAAACTCATTATAAAACAACTCAAAGTCCTGTAAATATTTTTTACCTATTCTCAGGGCAATCTCTGCCTTTTGAAGTTCCATACCCATATAAGCAGCATGATCCATCATCCCAATGAGGTCCTCCCTTATGAGAGTCTCATATATTTCCTTTGCCTTCCTACCCTTGATAATACACTTTGGGTTTTTTCTTCTATCAAAGCAGATAACTACTATAAGTTTATTTTCCCTGTCCAACTCAATTTTAAAACTGTTCCTATCAAGTATTATCTTGGAATTTTCCTTAGAGGGTATAGTTGATACATCTCTATAATTATTATAGGTTGTAATCTCATCAAATTTTTTATCCTTATAGTTTATTAAGTTATAACCTACATCCTTTGGAAGGGAGTTTCTCTTTTTTGCCAAAAACATCATCTTTGAGGCCATCTTTAATTCCCTTATTGAAAATTTACATTTGGAAGAGGCCTCAGGAGTAAATAATATATTACCCCCAACTTCAGATCCAATTGCTGCAAGAAGGGCATTTACCCCATTGCTATCAGCATCAAATAACTCAGAAACATTTCCCACTCCAAAGAACATTGGTATGTTATTCCTCTCCCTAAATAGTTTATAAGCCATTACACTCTCTATGAAATTACAATTACTATTGTTTATTGGCTCCAATATTAGGTCTCCAATAACCTTTATATCATTTTCAATTAATTTACTCATGTTATTCTCTAAATGTTCTACCCTATCTAAGGCTCTCTCTGGAACAGTGTTTAACCTATAGTTTGTAGGAAGTACTACTGGAACAGTTTCTCCATCCTTTAAATAGGGTAGAAGTTCTTCAACATTTCCCCCATCAACACTTAGTACCATATCAATATCCAGTTTTATACCCTCAATTAACTCCTTGGTATTTAAAGTATCAATACTTATGGGCTTATCTGTTATGTCCCTTGCTATACTTATGATTCTCTTTAAATCCTCAGAATGGTCCTCATTGGATACCATTCCCAAATCTATCATATCCACCCCACTTTCCAGATAGTATGTTATTTTTTTTTCCAATTCTTTATCCTTTAACCAGGGTGTATGAACTATCTCCCCTAAAACCCTCATAGGATAGTTATTTCCTATTTTTAAAGAACCTACTTTTACATCTCCCTTGGATAGAGGCATTTCTTCATATTTTTTTATCAACTTCTCAGATTCCATTCTAAGGTATTTTGCAATCTGATCATCTGCATAATCCTTAGTTGATAATTTTATATTTTCTAAGTTATCAATTAGTAGAGGAATATCTGAAGATTCCCTTGTTGATTTGTAGCATTTTATTCCAGATTCCTCCTCAACTATCTTTAAATCATGCCTAACCAATCCAGTAATTAATATAAAATCATAAATTTCTGACAGGGGCCTATTTATTTTCTTTTCAAGGGATTTTATTTCTTTAATGATCATTCTTGGAGTTAAAAATGCTGCTATGGATATATTGGCCATATGGATATCTATATGTTTATACTTTTTTGTAGCCTTTTTTACCTGTTTATAGGCCTGTTTTCCAGTAATTATCAGTATTCTCATAATTTACCACAGGATATTTTTTTTATCCATAACCGAATATTTTATATATTAGTAAATTTTACTTATTGTGAAAAATTTGTTTATTATATTAATTTTATTAAATTTTAATTTTATTAAAAAAATTAAATGTTATTTAAAGTTAAAACTATACCATGATTTTTTTATTATTTTATTTATTTCACTATAAATTTATAATTTAAGTAAAATTATTTGTACTAAAATAAATGATACCCTTAGTTCTCACTGAGAATCCTAAAAAAAATAAAATAGTAAGAAGAATAATAAAAATATATTATAATATTAAATTATAAAATTAAATAGAAAAACCTAAAAAAACAATTTTAAAATATTTAGGAAGGAATAAATATAAAAAAATAGAAATCCGACCATTATCCCTTGAGGAATATCCTAAGTACGGGAAAAAATAATCCTTTGACAGGATTGTATTATAAGTCATGTTTAATATTTAGATGAGCATTTAAAATATTTTCTCTCTATTATTACATTCCTTTATTATTTATACATGTTATTTAAGTTAATTTATATGTTTCATCTAAAATATTAAATATCATATAAATAGATGGGATTTATTTTTGTTTTTTATTTTAATACTAAAGGAGGTGATTCCATGGAGAGTAATAATAAAAATAAACAGGAAAGTTCGGAAAGTAATTTTATATTTTCCTCTCTACCAAACACTATTTCCCTTGTTGCAGGAGTTGGTGAAGGTAATAGTCCATTAAATGCCTTTGATAAGGCACTATTAGATGCAGGAATAGGCAATTTAAACTTAATTAGAATAAGTAGTATTATGCCCCCTAAGGCAGATATTGTCCCATTGCCTAAGATACCCATGGGTTCTTTAGTGCCCACCGCCTATGGATATCATACAAGTGATATAAAGGGAGAAACAATATCTGCTGCAATAGGAGTTGCCATCCCAAAGGATAATGAATTATGTGGTCTCATAATGGAATATGAAGGAGTCTGTAGTAAAAAAGAGGCTGAAAATATTGTTATAGATATGGCAAAAGAAGGATTTGAAATGAGAAATTGGGAAATTGACAGAATAATCTCAATATCCTCAGAACATACTGTGGAGAAGGTAGGATGTGCCTTTGCAGCAGCAGTTTTGTGGTATAAATAGAGATATAGAATTTAAAGGTATATCTCATTTCCACAATAAATATTATAAATAGTTAAAAAATATTAAATAACATTAATGAATTGTTGTTATTAAAATTAATATCACAATAAATAATAAATTAAAATAATCAGAGGTGAGATTATTGAAACATTTAGGAAAACACCTAATTTTGGAACTATGGGGGTGCGAAAGCAAAAATCTTGACGATCAAGCAGGGATTGAAAAAATGTTAGTAGAGGCTGTAAATTCCTGTGGAGCAACATTAATATGTGTAAAAACCCATAAGTTTTCCCCTCAGGGAGTTACAGGAGTTGCTGTTTTAGCCGAGAGCCATATATCTATTCATACATGGCCTGAATTAGGATATGCTGCAATGGATATATTTACCTGTGGAGAACACGTAAATCCAGAGGATGCCATACCCACAATAAGATCCTTTTTAAAACCTGTTAATTTTGAGATAATTGATATAAAAAGGGGCAATATGATAGATTGACTACCACTTATAATAGAAATCTAAAAATAAATAATAATAACATTGGAGGGATATTTTGACATGTGAATTATGGTTCTCAGAGTATCAGACAAAATCACTTAAATTGTCCTCTAAGATAAAGGATGTACTTTTTACAGGAAAATCTGAATATCAGGAGATTCAAATATTGGATACCATAACCTTTGGTAGAGCCCTTATATTGGATAATACCTTCCAAACCACGGAAAAGGATGAGTTTATATATCATGAACTTATAACTCACCCTGCTTTATTTACCCATCCAAATCCTAAGAAGGTTTTAGTAATTGGAGGGGGAGATGGGGGTACTGTAAGAGAGGTTGTTAAACATGATACTGTTGAAAGGGTGGATTTTGTAGAACTTGATAGAATGGTTGTTGAGGTTTGTAAAAAATACCTTCCCTCCCTTAGTTGCCAGATTGACAATGAAAGGGTAAATACCATATTTACCGATGGAATAAAGTATGTTGCCCAATGTAGTGAAAAATATGACGTTATTATTGTGGATTGTCCAGATCCTGTGGGACCTGCAAAGGGCCTCTTTGAGAGGGAATTCTATAAAAACCTATATAATTGCCTAAGTGAAGATGGAGTAATGATACAACAGACGGAGAGCCCATTATTCAATAGAGATTTGATCTTCAATATAAAAACCTATCTGAGAGAGGCAGGATTTAACATTATAAAACCCTTGGTATATGCCATACCAACCTATCCAAGTGGATTTTGGAGTTTCACCTTAGCCTCAAAAAAATATAATCCCCTTGATGTATCCCCTGAAAAAATTAAGAAAAAACTTAAAAGTATTGAGACTAAATACTATGATGAGGATGTTCATAGAGGAGTATTTTTGGCAGTGCCTAAATTTTTAAAGGAAGGTAAATAAAATAATTTAAAAAAGATAAAATAAAAAATTAAAATTTTAATAATTATTTTTACTCACTTTTTAATTCCTCCAATACTCCATCTAAATCTACATTTACTGGAGGAGATAATTTAATAACCTCCTCTTTTTCTCCTTTGTATCTTGGTATTATATGGAAATGAACATGGGGCACCTCCTGTCCTGCCACTGGCCTATTATTATTTAATATGTTGTATCCATCAGGATTTAATGATTTTAGTTTCATAATAACCCTTTTAATGGTCTTTATTAGACCTATGGCAACCTCCTCTGGAAGTTCTTCAAATGTTTCATAATGTTCCTTGGGTATAACCAAAGTATGCCCTTTACTTCTTGGAGATATGTCCAAGAATGCCAAAGTTTTTTCATCCTCGTATAGGATTTTTGCAGGTATCTCTCCCTTAGCAATTTTACAAAATATGCACATTTTCCCACCTTGATTTTTTTATTCTGTGAATATTTTTGTTTAAGTACATAGCATTAATTTATTTCTTAAGAACTTTAGAACATTTAATGGTATATAGGATTTTGTAAGTCTTAATGGACTTTTATCCTATTTTTGTATATATCATTAATTTATAAATTCCTTTTCTTTCTTATGTGAGATAACTTTGTTTTTATATAATTTTAACAAAAACTTTATATTAATTTTTTATAATTTTATTTTTCGTTTTAAAATTTTTTTTATATTTTTAATTATTTTTAATTATCTATTATCTATAATTATTTTTTATTAATTTTTTTATATTTATTTTCACTACAATGTCCTATAAAACCTATGCAATAATTTTCTGGATTTTCTTAATTTATTATTCCCTACCTTTAACAACACCTTGAGATAATCATCATCTACCAAAATCTGTCCATCCAATCCAATTGGAACATCCATTTTATAGGTACTTAATATTTCCACTATTATCCTTCTATCACTTATGGATTTTATAGAAGAGGCCTTTAAACCACTATGTATTGCAAGTTCAAGTAATTTTTTGGCAGAGGCAATATCCTTTGAGGCCACATGTAATATTGGAGAGTTCATTAAAAAAACCATCATCTCAAAATCATGGGACCTTCTCTCAAGGGCATTTAGTACTTCCATATCCTCAACATAATGGTGCCATTTTCCAAGCCATCTTGAGTATAATTTTGGATTTTTCCCCTTGGGGAACTCCATTATGCCACATCTTCCAATACAGGAACTTGTAGTGTAATAATCGTCCATTTCGTTTATTTTATTGATAATAAACATTACATCTTTATCTACAAGGTCCTTACTTAGGGCATCCCTTAATTTTTTCATAGTTAAATATTTATCCTCTTGAAACATAATTACACTTTTTATTTATTTTAAAGTTTGAATTTAATATATTTGTATTTTAACTTTTTTTATTTATTATATTTTATTACAATTAACCTAAAAGATTATTTAATATTAGATTATCTAATGGAAATATTTATATAAAATTATAATCTACTAATATCTTGCAAAATAAGAATATCATATCGAAATTAAATATTAATTATTCTAATAGGGTGGAAATTATGGAATTAGATGTTCGTGGTTTAATATGTCCAATACCTGTATTAAAGACAAAAAAGGCCATAGAGGAACTACCTGAGGGAGAAACATTAACTATAGTGGGGGATTATAAGCCTGCACTGGATAATATTAAAAGATTTGTTGAAGCCCATGGACATATGATAATATCCACTGAGGAATCTGAAGATGGATTTAAAATTGTAGTAAAGAAATAAATAAAATAATAAACAAAAAAATGAAATTAAAAATTAAGTAAATAATGAAATAAAAATAATTAACAAAATAAATAGTCATAAAAAAGGTGGTAAGATGAAATTCACTGTAATAATTACAACGCCTCCCTATGGCCATGAAAGGGCCTATTCTGCTCTTAGATTTGCCTTAACATCTCTATTGGAAGGTATAGATATAAACATATTCCTACTTGAAGATGGAGTTTATGTAGCAAAAAATTCCCAAAATCCCTCTGAGGTTCCAAACTATCTTGAATATTTAAAAAATTGCATTGAATCTGGTGCAATTGTAAAGGCCTGTGGCCCATGTTGTAAAGCCAGAGGTTTAAGTGAAAGAGATCTATTGGAGGGCGTGATATTATCCACCATGCATGATTTAGTGGATTTTGTAAAGGAAAGTGATAAGGTTATTTCATTTTAATGTTTTATTCCTTTTTTTTAAAATTCATTCTTCTTCTATTCTATCCCAAAAAATAGACATTTTAAATATTCCAAATTTTTATTGGCCATGGTAATTACATGATCAGGAGATTGGGTTCTATAGCCTCCAATCTGTTTAATTTCTTTTTTAGCCCTTAATGAAGAGGATATTATTGTATTTTTAAACATCTCCCTATCAACATGATGGGAGCAGGAGCATGTAATTAGCATTCTTTTAGCAAGTTTTAATCCCAAATAATTCATTGTATTATACGCCTTTAAAGCATTTTTAACATCTTTAAAGGTTTTTGCAAATGCAGGAGGATCCAGTATTACAACATCAAAGGACTCTCCTTCCTCAATTAATTCCCTCATAACATCAAAGGCATTTCCCTCTATAAAGTGGTAGTTTTTAATATTATTCAATTCCATATTCTCCTTGGCAACCCCAAGTGCTTTTTTTGATATATCCACTCCTAAAACCTCGGCTCCCTTTATTCCACAGTGTACTGAAAAGCCCCCAGTATAGCAGCATATATCTAATACTCTATCTCCCTCTCTGATATATTTCTCTACATCTATCCTGTTATCTCTCTGATCTAAGAAGAAACCAGTTTTATGCCCTTTAACATTTACCTTAAATTTTCCATTACCTTCCTTAATAATTGTTTCCATATTATTTTTATCTCCATATATCTTTGATTTTATTGAATCTCCTTTATTTGCACCTTGAACATGGAGAGCACTTATATCTGTAAGTTCCTCTACACATTCGTATATTATAGTGGCGTATTTCTCCATAATTTTTGAAGATAGTTGCATGGAGCCTATATTGTTATATTTATCCAACACTACAGATGGAAGATAGTCTCCTTCGGCATATATCATCCTATATGTATCTTTAAAACCTAGAATGTCTTCCCTATACTCAATAGCCTTTTTTATCCTCCTATAAAAAAAATCCCTATCAATATCTTCCTTTTTTAATGTTAATATCTTTATACAGGAACTCCCTTTAACATATAGGGCCTGTGCTACAAATTTATTTTTGTAATATAGATCCACTATATTGTCCTTCTCAGGTATGTCCTCCCTGTTTATAATAGCATTTTTGTAAATTATTCTTGAAAAATTTAATATTGAGCCATAGGCCCTCTTATCTATGCTAATTTTTATATTTGAAATATTATCACCTAAGATAATTTAGAGATATGGATAAAGTACTATCCTCTATAATATGGGAATAATAAAAAATGATATTAATTAAAAAAATAAATTAATAGTTAAAATAATTAACTTTAACTTACATAAATAAATAACCAATGAAAAAATAAAAAAAAGTATTAAAATGAATAAAAAGAATAAATACAATGAAATTATTAATCTGCAGTGTAAGGTTCTGCAGTATTTGTATCAGGATTGTATTTTAAGAAGAAATGAGTAGTTCTTCCTTTGAATGCCTCAGGGTGTATTATAGTACCCAAGTCCATTAAAAGTTCATCAGCATTCATTAATCCAAGTTGATAGTAGTCATCAGTTCCACAGAACAATCTACCATTTTTTACAGCCTTAAATGTCTCGTACCCTGGATGATCCTCCTTAAAGGTACTTAACCAGGTGGTTGTTGATGGTACTATCCATACATCAGCGTTTTTTGCCCTCTCTGCAAAGGTTTCATAGTCTATCTTTGCAATACCTGTACCAGGATAGTCACTAAATATATAAGATGCATGGCAGAAGTCCGTTATTTCATTGGCAACGTAGGATTGAGCCTTAGGTACATAGGTACCTCCCCCCTTTGGATAGTTTTTACCCCAGGCAACCAACACGTTTGGATCACAGTTATAGGTTTTTCTTTTAACATCGAAGGATCTCTTCTCAACTCTTGTAAAGTATCTCTTAGCAGCATCCTCCTTGTTGTAGAATGCTGCAAACATCTTTACCCATTCACATCTTCC
>DQSV01000065.1 GCA_015663075.1 Methanothermococcus okinawensis
TTAAAAGAATGAAAAGTGCTAATAAATAATTTATTATAAAAATATCCCATTATGTCCGATTATACTCTATTTTACAATTAAATATTCCCAATACTCCTAATTTATTTAAGGATTCAAGTAATTCCTTTTTTTTATTTTTATCCACTAAAATTATGGTAATACCTCCCCCTCCAGCTCCTGAAAGTTTTGCCCCATATCCATAATTACTTCCTATTTCAACTACTTTATCAATTTTATTTGTGGATACTCCCAATTTTTTAAGGAGGTTATGGTTTTTTACCATTAAATTCCCTAATCCTTCATAGGAGGAAGTATATTGAACTTTATTTACAATATTTCCTATCTCTTTGAATATTTCTATTTTCTTAGGGTGCTTTGCTACTTCATTAACTAACTGTGCAGTTTTTTTTCTTCTTTTTTCCACATGCACAATTAGAAACTCACATTTTTTAAGTAGATTATAAAGTTCACTATTATTTAATTCTTCAAAGTTATTATTATCCTTAATTCTTAAGGGGCCCCCATGGATTATAGTTGCAGTATCTGTTATGCTGGCTCTACCCTGAACCTCCTTTTCAACAGAAAAGGCTATTTTAAGTAGGTCCTTATTTGAGAGAGATAGGTCATTGGCATATAGGAAAGATCTTATGGCTGTGATAATTACAGAAGCAGAGGATCCTAATCCACAACTTATGGGAATCTCTGATGAAATATCTAACTTAAAGGGTTTAAATGAATTAATATTTTTATTATTTATTAAATAATTCATAATAAACTTAAGGGAACCTATAACATATTTCAAATCACTTTCACAGTTATTTAGGTTTATTTTTGGAATATCTTTAATATTTAAGTTAATCTCCTTTCCAATATCCTTTAAATTAATAGTTATTTTATTTTTATTATTTTCCATTATTTTTCCAGTGGTTTTTAAGTTAATTGCCATGGATATGGCTCCATAGCCATCAACTACCCCATGCTCTCCAAATAGTATAACCTTGGAGGGAGTTTTAATAATGTCCTTATTTAGGGTTGAGTTATTATCATTATAATTGTTATAATCAATATTATTATTTTTATCTAATTTTTCCATTAATTCCACCTTACAAGTCTCTTCAAGAGAACAGTATCTTTATTTTCCACTTTTCCATTAAAATGGGCCATTAAATAACCCTTAGTTCCAAAGGTACCTTTTATTTTTCCCACTATATTTTTTTCCGGTATAATAACCTCTGAATTTACAAGTTTTTCAGCCCCCTCCTTTGAGGTAGCAAGGCCTTCAATAAGTATTCTATTTTTATCTATCCTTATAGTTCCCCTTTTAATGATTTCCTTTTTAATATTTAAATCCTCAATTGTTGAGAAGTCAATTATTTCTCCCTTACCACATATTCTAAGTGTTGTAGGGGGTAAATCCAGCTTAGTTATTAATATTTTATCTCCTACTTCGGCTACAGCCTCCTCTTCCAATTGAAAAGCGCAATAACACTCATCTCCCTTTGAAATTTCCTTTAAGATTACATTCTCCATTTTTCCCTTTATATCTATTCTTTGGAATGGGATTATTTTTGCAGGAATTACAAGCATGCCTATGTTTAAATGAACCTTCATCCTTGGTTTTAAATTATACTTAAATATAGTGGATATTTTTATTTTGGCCACAATGTTTTTTACCACCTTCAATTTACTATTTATTGAGGTTAATAAGCATCCTCTAAATAACTCCTTAGAATCTATTCCTTGAAGTGCCATTCCAACTCTATCTCCTGCATAGGCCCTATTTACATTTTCTTTAAATTTTTGAATACTTTTAACTTTTACCTCAATATTTAAAGGTAAAATTTTTAAAACATCCCCTACCTCAACAGTACCCTTTAGTATTGTACCAGTAACAACTGTACCAATTCCTTTTATTGGAAATCCATGGTCAATAGGCATCTTAAGGTAATCCTCTGTATTTCTAACTATATCCATATTATTTAGGGTTTCCTTTATGGTATTTTTTAAATCCTCTATTCCAATATTTTCCTTTGTAGATATTTTTAATATTTTACTATTTTTTAAATGTTCAGTCGAATTTAATATGGCCCTTACAAAGGTCTCAGTTTTCTTTATATCTTCCTCGGAGGCAATATCTATTTTACTTAAAACTGCAATTGTAGGTATTTTAAAGTTGTCCAGTATGAGAAGATGCTCTCCAGTCTGTGTTTTTGGTCCTTCCTTGGCATCTACTACTAATATTGCCAAATCTATTATATCTGCAGCACTAACCACGGCCCTTATTAGATCAGCATGTCCAGGAGCATCCACCAAAGTAATTAAATAGTTTCCCAATTTAAAGGATGAGAACCCAATATCTATTGTAATTCCCCTTTTTTTAGATTCAGGAAGTTTATCTAAGGAGGATGTTGATGCAACCTCTGTTAAAACCCTTGCCAATGAGGTTTTTCCATGATCAATATGTCCAAATATCCCTAAATTTATATTTTTAATCTCCATAATCTCACTTTAATTTTTATTTTTTTAATTTATCAAGCATTTAATTTATTAAAATTTAATTTTGAAATATAAAATATAAATAATTAAAATAAAAATATTTATTTTAGAAAATAAGGAATAATAATTTAAAATAAAATATAGAGATTATAAAATATAGAATTTAGCCTTAAAAATTATTTTTATACTAAAATAAAAAAATAAAGAGTAATTAAGAAAAAATAAAAA
>DQSV01000045.1 GCA_015663075.1 Methanothermococcus okinawensis
ATAAAATAAAAAAATTAAAATAAATAAAAATAAAAATTTAATAAAAAATTGAAAAATAAGAGATGTGATTATATATGTGTTTGGCAATACCTTGTAAAGTAATAGAGATATATGAAGAAAATGGAGAAAAATACGCCATTGCAGAGTATAAAGGAGTAAAACAAAAGGCAAAATTAACACTTCTTGAAAATGTAAATATTGGAGACTATGTTTTAATACATACAGGATATGCTTTAGAGGTAATGAACGAAGAGGATGCTAAATTAAGTTTGGAAACCTGGGAGGAGTTATTTGAGGCTCTTGATAAAATGGATAATGAGAAGGATAGCAATAAATAAAAAAATTAAAATAAATAAATAAAAATTTAGTTCCCTACCCATTAGCCGATAAATATTAAATGTTAACAGATTAAGGATATTTCTAACAGTTAGATTTTTTTACTTACAAGACTCATAAAATCTTAATAATTTATCTGGAATTGTGAAAAGTTTTTCAATCTTTTTTCTCATTTTAGAGAATGGGGCTGAAAATAGTTATTTTTAATAATTAATTGTATAAAAATTACAATGATATATTTTCATGGACAATAATACCAACGATGGAGACAGAGACAATAACTATAATATGAAAATTAAATAAGGGGTAGAAGATGTCAAAAACCAATATAAAATGTATTTACCATATATATTATTATAATGTCCATTGGTGCTTAAAATGATTCTAAAAAACTGTAAGATAGTGATAAACAGGGAGATCTTAGAGGGGGATATATTAATTGAAGGGGGAATTATAAAAAGAATTAAAAAAAATATTGATAACAAAGACACAAAGGTGGTGAATCTAAAGGGCAAGATAGTTATTGGGGGGGTTATTGATGCCCATGTTCACTTTAGATATAACAATGTTAAGAAGGAAGGATTTATTTCAGGTAGTAAGGCTGCAATTAATGGAGGAGTGACTCATGTTATAGATATGCCAAATGATAACCTTCCCATTACCACTAAGGAGAGGTTTCATAAAAAGTACATTGAAGGAAGGGAAAAAAGTAATGTAAATATAAACTTTAACTATGGAGTAACTGAAGATAATTATATGGATGAAATAGATAAAGCAAAATCCTATAAAATATTCATGGTTGAATCTGTTGGAGATCTCTTTATAAGGAATTACACTAAGTTAAAGGATATTTTAAATCAGAATAAGATATTTACAATTCATGCTGAGCATAAGGACATAATAGAAGAAAATAAAAAAAAGTATTCCCTGAATACTTGGAAGGACCACTGCAGGATAAGGGACAGTAGAAGTGAGATTGAGGCTATAAAAGAGATCTTAAAAAATTTAGAGGTAATAAATAGATTAAATGAAAAAAATCCTCATGTCCATTTTTGCCATGTATCCACTGGGGGCGGACTTAATTTAATCAATATGGCAAAAAAGAAATTTAAAAATATTAAAATTACTTTGGAGGTTACTCCTCATCATCTATATCTAAATAGGGATATGGCTGAGGAATTAAAGGGTATGGGAAAGTTCAATCCTCCTCTAAGGAGTAAGGAGGACAATAGGGCATTGATTAAGGGTTTAATTTATGGGAATGTGGATATTATAGCAACGGATCATGCCCCTCACACCTATGAGGAGAAGAGTAGGGATGTAAGGGAATGTCCCTCAGGTATTCCAGGCATTGAAACCTTTGTTCCATTGACATTAAACCTTGTAAATAGGGGTATTTTATCAATCTTTGATGCTGTAGATTTAATATCCAATAATCCTGCAAAAATATTTAACATAGACAATAGAATAAGGGAGGGAAATAATGCAAATTTAACAATTATTGACTTAAAAAAGGAAATAACTATAAAAGGAGAGAACTTTAAATCTAAATCTAAATTCACCCCCTTTGAGAGCTGGAAAGTTAAAGGAGTTCCAATTTACACCTTAGTTAATGGTAATATGTATAAGATATAGGTGTTATTAAAGAACTTTATATCATAAGACATCTCTACAAAAGAATATGTGTTAAACGAGAAGTAGGGGAATAGTGGTTATAAATATACAGGCTATAAATATAAAGGCTGTTTATGCATAAGAAATTATTTTATCTTTTATTATTTTTTAAAAATCTCCTATATAAACACTTAGGATAGTTGGAACAACCTAGGAATTCTCCTCTTTTAGTTTTAACCAACCTTAACTTTCCTCCACACCAGGGACAAGTATCATCGCTCATCTGCTTTCTAATTTCATCAACAAGCGAAAAGCCACTTTTGCATAACCTGTCTTTGTTATATTTAATTACTCCATCTTTAATATCCACATATACCAAGTAGTTTTTAAATAGTTCTGTATTCTCTAAATCTACAATAATTTCATTATCTGTTAATTTAAATCCCTTAGTAATTTTCATATTTGTTTTTAAAGGTAGTAGCCAATACCCCTGTCCAGAATAGTTAAAAAGCCCAGCCTTATATTTTAATCTACCTATTAACCAATTGTAGTCTCTATTTGTTATATATCTAACACTCTCCTCCACAGAGTCGAACATATTTCTATCCATCATTTTGTCCAATACTTCTACAATATGCTCCTCTCCTTCGTTATACTTTTTCAAAAGTATTTCTTCAAAGGTTTTTGTAAATTTATTCTTATCAATTTTTATACAGAGCAAAAGTCCATTGAACCCATTGGCCACAACATACCTTTCCTTTGCCATAACATCATTTCTGTCAAATTTAAAATACATCCTAGCATTTACAAATTTATTATTATTTTCAGAAACTCCTTTATTTAATAAATAATCCTCCTTATACCCATCAACAACTCCATAGTAAAAGACTGGGCGTTTTCCATCTTCCAATCCTACTATGGATATAAGTCCCTCGGGAACCTTCCAATTTTTATTCCATGTTTTGCTACTTAACTCCGTTACATTAAAATGTATATCATTTGTAAGTAATTTAAATAATTCCTCCATTTTATTTCCTCCTTTTATTGTTCTTATTTATTTTTTTTAAATTGCGAGTTTGGGTAATTTTTCATTTTCACACTCTATAACCATAAGGTAGGGTTTATTATTCCTTAAATAGTATCTTATATTTTGTCTAATATCATAAACATCCTCAATATAAACATTATCAATACCATAGGCCTCAGATATTTTATTAAAGTTTGGATTTTTAATACTCCCAAATACATTAAGATTATTGTTTTTCATCACTATCATTAAGATCTTTAAATTATTCTCCTCTATTGTGGCCAACTCCTGTAGATTCATCTGAAATCCTCCATCGCCACTTATGGAGATAACTTCCCTATCTATATTGTAATCCAAACATCCAAACTTAACGCCAATTGAAGTAGGGATTCCAAAGCCCATTGTACCCATGCCATGGGATGATATTATATTTCTTGGGATTATACATTTTTTTAATAAGGATACAAAAACAGTATGATTTCCTGCATCTGTGACAATTATTCCATTATCTGGTAAATTATCTAGTATTTCCTTTATTTTTGAAGAATAATCTCCTAATTTTTGTATAATATTATTTTTAATATCATTTTTATTGTTTAAGGAATTACCCCCCATGTTAGATTTATTATTATTTACGTTTACTATTTCCAAATTATTTATTTCTTCAAAGATGTATTTTATATCATCCAATGAATTTATTTTACTCTCTATATTTATAGGTATTATTTTTTTTAAAATACTTTCCCTTATACTATCAGGTAGGGTATTGTAGGATAAACTTGCTCCAATGGATATTATTATATCACTTTCTAAGAGGTAATTGTTTGCAATAGTTGTACCCCTTCTTCCAACCAGTCCTAAGGAGTTCTTATAATTTTCATTTATAACTCCCCTTGCAGGAAATGTGGTTACTATTGGAATATCTAATTCCTTCAATATATTATTTATTCTGACCATATTCGTATAGGGTAGGATACCATATATGCCCTGGCCTATAAGTATTAATGGTTTTTTAACATTGCCTATTTTATATAGTTTATCCTTAATTTTTTTTATACTCTCCCTTATATTATTCTTTACAGTTTCACAGTTTTTACTATCTTCATTATTACCTCTATGGCTATACTCATATTTATTAGGGTTATTGTATTCATTGTAACTATTGTATTCGTAATATTTATTAAATGAATCTGTTATTTCATTTGATTTGAGAATATCCTGAGGAATATTCAAAGAGATGGGTCTTTTACTATATAAGCAATCATAGAATACATTCTCTAAATTATCCAAGTTAGGTTTGTCCATGAAATATCCTTTATACATATTTAAAAAATCCATTTTTATTTCTTGGAAATAATTTTTATTTATATATTTTCTTTCACATCTTCCAGTAATTGCCAAAACTGATGAAGAGTCCTTATAGGCAGTGGCTATTCCTGTGATTAAATTTGTAACTCCAGGCCCTCCTGTTGCCAAGCATACTCCAACATAGTTTGTAATTCTACTATACCCATCAGCCATGTGTGCGGCTCCCTGCTCATGCCTAACTAAGATATTTTTTATGGGTGAATTATTTAATTCCTTATATAGTTCTATAATCTGTTCCCCAGGATAAGAAAATATTGTTTTGATGTTTTTTTTTAATAGAAAATTAATTAGGGCCTCTGTAAATTTCACATACATCCCCTCGATCAGGTAAATGCTTTTGGAATTTATTTTAGAAATAATAATATTAGGATTTATAATGCATTTATTAATAGAGTATGTTTAACATAACAACTTCAATATCTTAATAGTAATATTATATTTAAAATAATTGCTAACAAAATAATATACTAAAGGGATAAAACTAAAACTTTGAGAATATTTCAAAACTAAAATATTCTGAAAATTATATGGGTTCTAAAGGTTACCAGGTTAGACCAAAAAATACAGAGCAAGGAAATATGGGGTAAAAATTAGAGACAATAATAGATAGGTATTATGAGATACACTCTTTTAAATACAAAAAATATAATAAAAATAAAGAGAATATTAAAAAAATAATATATTTTTTAAATATTAGTTATCCTTATTTTTAGAATTCCCCTCCCTTACAATTATTATTTCTTCCACTTTTATAACAGCATTTTTTAATATTATTTTCACATCAGATGGGAGTCCCCCAAAACCTCCAGGTAAATACATTGTAGGAACAGTTATTTCAGAACCCTGTGATTCTGTAGATTCTTCTATATACTCTACACTCTCAGCTCCCTCTCCTTTCTCTTCATATTCTTCCATATGTTCCTCCTTCATAGTAGATTCTTCTTCTACAGTTGCCATTGATTCCCATTTTTCAACAATAGGATGGCCCCTCTCCTTTAAGAAATTTTGAAGTTCCTCTATATTTGATACATCCTCCTCTGTGGCTATTTTATCCACCAAATCCTCAGGAATAACATCCTTTACATTATCCTTCAATTCTTTGGGCATCCATGTAATCCTTTCCCACCCTCCATCACCCTGGAAGAATTTGGAAGATTTCATATAGGCTATACTCATACCACAGAATCCTTCAACCTGCTGCCCTCCACTACATTGCCCTGCCAATACTGAGAAGGGAATACCAAGGGGAGTTTCTCCTTTAAATTTTCTATCCACTACTCCAAAACCATCCACTTCAGGAATATAGAAGGTAATGGCCTCAAAACAGCCACATGAGGTACTGGGTTTATCTAAAACACTGTGTAGGGCTATGGCTTTTATAGCCCCCTGGGATTTTTCATAAACTACATCATTAACTGCATCATATATTCCCTTTACTTCATCTATACAGTTGCCTTTTGGTATTTCAAATATTGCCCCTTCAGGATCTATTTTGGAGGCTGCCCTTGCATCAAGATAATTTATACCTCCACATAGAGCAGGCCTATCTGGAGTTATAACACATACATGGGTAGGGGCAAAACTTTGACACATGATACAACCATAAAATACATCCACATCCTCTTCATGGAGATTTTTAGTTCTATCATCTCTTTTACGATATATCTCTCTTGCTTTTTCCAACTCTTCCTTAACCTTATCAGGGTCAGTTATAATTATAACATCCACATGTTTTATAAATGGAAATTCCCCCTTGTAGACTTCTTTTATTACCTCTCCAATATGTTTTAATCTCAATCCCTTATTAAAGGAATCCTTGTTTATTCTAACCCATAAACTATCCCGTTGGTTTAAGTGCATAACTCCCTCAATATAGTTAAAAATTTCATGAATTTTTCTTTCCAATACTCCTTCTAACTCTTCTTCCAATGAGTCTCCACTAACATTTACAATTACTGCAAATGGCGTTCTACTTCCTTCTTCCATCTTATCAATATCTTTCCCGATAATTTCAACTTTATCAGAGGCATTATCCACTACACGAGTTAATTCAAACCCATAGGATTTTGGGCCTGCCAACTCCACATACATATCTGGACCTCTTACTCTCTCTCCTTCATTCATTGGACCTACTGATACAGGAATATCCATGTTTTCACCTATTAATCTATTAAAAAACATTCTTAGAATTATTCATAAAAATTGCATTATTGGTAATTTATATGTATTATTACTATATCCATTTCACATTTATCATTATCAATCATTATAATTAGCAGGTATATATTATTCTAAAGTATATATATAACTTATTGTGAAAAAAATAAAAAATAGTAATAACAAAATATCCAATATAAAATAATAATGAATTAGATAAAAAATAAATTGAATATAAAATAATAAATAATAAAATGGATATAATTATAAATAAAATGAAAATAAATATATAAGAATAAATTACAATAAATTAAAATTATAAAATAATATTATTAAAATATAAATTTAAAATAAAAAAACTTTTAAAGAAACTATAAAAAAAGAAACTATAAAAAAATAAAGATAAGGTTTAGGTGAATAAAAGATGGAAATATACTACGACAATAATACAACATTGGATGCAGTAAAGGATAAGGTTATTGCAGTAATAGGATATGGTAGCCAGGGCAGGGCCCAATCATTAAACATGAAGGATAGTGGGTTGAATGTAATAGTTGGTTTAAGGCCCAATGGTCCATCATGGGAAAAGGCAAAAACTGATGGGCATGAGGTAATGACTGTAGAGGAGGCCTCTGAAAGGGCAGATATAGTACATATACTTATACCTGATGAAGTTCAACCAACAGTTTATGAGAAGCAGATAAAACCTTATTTAAAAGAGGGAAAGACCTTAGGGTTCTCCCATGGATACAACATACACTATGGATATATTGTACCCCCAAAGGGCGTAAATGTAATAATGGTTGCTCCAAAGTCCCCTGGAGCCATGGTTAGAAAAACATATTTGGAGGGATTTGGAGTTCCTGGACTGGTATGTGTTGAAAGGGATGAGACGGGAGAGGCATTGGATATAGCCCTTGGTATGGCTAAGGCTGAGGGATTAACAAGAGCAGGAGTTATTAAAACCACATTTAAAGAAGAAACAGAAACAGATCTTTTTGGAGAGCAGGCTGTTTTATGTGGTGGAGTAACTGAATTAATAAAGGCTGGTTTTGAAACCCTTGTCGAAGCAGGATATTCCCCAGAGATGGCATACTTTGAAGCCTGTAATGAGTTAAAATTAATTGTGGATTTAATATATCAAAAAGGCCTCTCTGGAATGTGGCATGATGTTTCCAATACTGCTGAATATGGAGGATTGAGCAGAAGAAGTAGGATAATTAATGAGGAGTCCAGAAGGGCCATGAAAGAGATTTTAAAGGAAATTCAGGATGGAAGATTTGCAAGGGAATGGGCCTTAGAAAATATAAGTGGTAAAGCCCATTTAAATGCAATGAGAAGATTGGAAAGGGAGCACCTAATTGAAACCACCGGGAAAAAACTAAGAAAGATGTGTGGATTGGAAAGGGAAGAATAATTAAATATTTTTCATTATTATATTTTTAAAAAAAATAAAGAATAATTAATAAAAAATAGAAAAACCAAAGAGATATTAAAAATACCCAAAAAGAAGTAAAAACATAAAAAGTAAAAATCCCATTATTATTCATTAATTCTCTGAGCACTGGGAGAAAGGACAATTCTTCCTAAGGATGGCATTATAAAATTTTATAATAATCTAAGGTAGATAGACTCAAATTATTTCTATTTATTAATTTTTTATTATTTTTTATTATATATTGGATATTAAGTTTAAGATTACGTATTTTAAATAAATGCTATGGGTTTAACTATATAATTTTATATTCCATTTTTCTATATATTACAATATTTTAATAAATCCAGATTTTTTTAATATTCATAATCTATCCCTGGTGAAACTGTGAAGACCATTTTTATTTATCATAAAAAAAACCAATGGATGGAAAAATTTTATAATAATTTATTAAATAACCCTGATTTTTGTAGAATCTGTGAAGATTGTTATAATTGCCGAGGAGATTGGACACTTAAAGAGGATATATATAACATTATTCTTCCCCCAATAGATAGAAATGAATTTATAGAGGATGCCTCAGATTATATTCCAGAATTACCTGAAGGAGAGGTAATAATTGCCCAACTTCACGAGGATCTTTTATATGAGTTACCATACCTTATGAAGGATAAGGGCTATAAATTATTAATTGTGCCCTCTGAAACTCCTCATGATCTATCAATATCCATGAGAAATACTCTAAAAAACACCTGTGAAAAATTAGGCCTGGATTTTGAAAATCCAAAACCATTTTGCTCAATGAAAAAGAGGCATAATAGGGAGATACTCAATAAATTTATAGATTATTTTAAAATAGGATATCCAAAGATTGAAGTTAAATCCTCAGATGGGCATAAAATTGAGGATGTTAATGTTATCACCTCTGCCCCCTGTGGCGAAACCTACTATATCTCAAAGAGAATTAAGGGTAAATTGATAAGTGAATTAGAGGAAGAGATTGCCAATGCCCACCATAATTACCCATGCTTAGGAAGTATGGAGTATGATAAGGAGTTGGAGGATACCATACTCCATGAGGCAGGATATATAGCATTGGAGGCCTTAAAAAAAGCCCTTTTACCCTATAAATGTAAAAATAAATTTTGTAATAAGTGCAGTATTATTTAAGTAAGAGATATATGTGTATAGATGACGAAGGTAAGTAATTAAAGAGTTCTTCTAAAAAAATGATTAGGAAGATGATGATGAATATTGCAAATCCCTCTATTTATCTTTTAATTTTTATTATTGGTGATAATGTTAAGTGGTGTTTAAATAAGTTAATAATAAAAATAAACAATCGGTACCATGATACCCATATTTGTTAATTTAAAGAAATTTAAGGTATGTATCTTTGGATTTGGAGAGGTTGGAAAGAGAAGATTGGATAAGATAATATCTGCAAATCCAGATAAGATAACCCTATACACCAAGGAAGAGATAGATGAAAAAATCCTAAATTATTACAAAAACCTCTGCAACATTGAATTTATAACCTACAATATAGATAATATGACCGATGAGGATATTAGGAAGATTGTAAAACAACATGACTTTATAATCACCACCATAGATGAAAAAAACAATAAAAGAATTGTAAATATATCCAAAGGACTTAAAAAATTTGTAAATTCCTCTACCTTTGAAAGGGATATTAACCTAATAATTCCTGCATACTGTTTTAAAGATGGAATATATTTTGTGGTATATACCCAGGGAAAGAGTCCTTTAATAGCAAAAAATATCAGAAGACTTGTAGAAAATTATATAAAAAATTATGATTATGAAATAGATATTCAAAATAACCTAAGGTCTTTTTTAAAGGATGATATTCCCTCTCAAAAGGATAGAAAGAAGATCTTAGAGGAGGTATTTAACAACAAAAACTTTAAAATGGAGTTATTGGAGTTAATTAGAAAATATAAAAAATAATAAAATATGTATTCAACCAGTAACTCCTCTACTAAATATCAAATCTCCTTCCCAAAGGAAACTATTGGATATTATGAAATTATGTGGTTCCCATCTTGGAAATAATTTAATATGTACTCCTCAAATACATAAATA
>DQSV01000049.1 GCA_015663075.1 Methanothermococcus okinawensis
AAAACATAGAAAGCATAGTAATAAATACCATAGTAATTGAAAATACCACAAAGGTGTTAAATTATTTAAGTAATGTGGATAAATACAGTGTAGAAGTTATAAATGTAGTTATTAGTTATGGAAAAAAAATAAATGCCGGCCACATGATGATATCAAAAAATCCCATATATGTTATTACCTGTAGGTCAAATAAAAATAATAAATAAAAAAATAAAAAAAATAAAAAAATGAATTAAATGGAATAAAAAATTTATATTAATAAGAAGTATAGAATTAATAATATTCAATAAAAATAAAATAATTTAAAGATGATTATAATAAAAATATAAAAAAACATAAAAAATTTGGATTATCATAAAATTTATTTTTTAAATAATGAAAAAAAAGAAAAGGAGAAATCTATGAAACCTATTGCTTATTTTTCTATGGAATTTGCCATTGATCAACCTTTAAAGACCTATGCTGGGGGTTTAGGCTTTTTAGCAGGTTCTCATTTTAGGGCTGCTAAGAGATTAAATTATCCTATAGTTGGAGTTTCAATGTTATGGAGTTATGGTTATTATGACCAGGTAAGAGATAGGGAAGGAAGAATGAAGGTAGACTATGTTAGAAAATACTACGAGTTTTTAGAGGATATTAAATTAAAGGTACCTGTAACAATAAACAATGCCACAGTTTGGGCAAAGGTCTATAAACTTGAAGAGGACATATTTAAAACTTGCCCAGTCTATTTTCTAACAACAGATATTCCTGAAAATGACTATTTATCCAGAACTATCTCTTATAATCTATATGATGGGAACAATCTAACCCATATTGCCCAGGAGATAGTATTGGGTATTGGAGGTTATAAGGCAATAAAGGAATGTGAAAATGTTAGGTTATATCACATAAATGAGGCCCATGCCCTACCCTTAGGTTTTAAATTACTTGAGGAATATGGTCTTGACTATGTAAGGGAGCACCTTGTATTTACCACTCATACTCCAATTCCTGCAGGTAATGAAGTTCAAGATTTATATTTACTTAAGAATATGGGATTTTTTGATAATGTTGATGTATCAACTGCTGAAAAACTTGGAGGGAATCCATTTAATTTAACTGTTGCAGCACTTAGGATGTCAAAAAAGGCAAATGCTGTTTCGAAACTTCATAAAAAAACCACTGAAGAAATGTGGCGTTGGGTAGATAACAAATGCCCAATAACCTATATAACAAATGCCCAGGATAGGTATTATTGGCAGAATCCTATAATAAGGGATGCAGCAAAGGAACATGACTATAAAAAAATAAGAGATAGTAAAATGAAATTTAAGGAAGAATTATTCAAGGAGGTAGCTAATCAAACTGGAAAGTTATTGGATCCCAATATTATGACAGTGGTATGGGCCAGGAGATTTGCAGAGTATAAAAGGCCATATTTACCCCTATATGATGAAAATAAATTAAGGAATCTCTTAAAAAATAGAAAAATTCAGATAATCTGGGCAGGAAAACCCCACCCCAATGATATCAATGGCCAAATGACATTTAATTGGATTGTATCAAAAACAAGAAATTTAAAGGGGGCAGCCATACTAACAGGATATGAATTAAATTTAAGCAAATTATTAAAATTAGGCTCAGATGTTTGGCTAAATACTCCAAAACGTCCCAATGAAGCCTCTGGAACCTCTGGAATGACAGCATCAATGAATGCCTCAATACATATGAGTACCCTTGATGGATGGCATGTTGAATGGGTTGAAATGTATCCCAATAATAGTTTTACAATAGGAGATGGGATAAATACTGATGATGGTTATGAGGCAAAATGTATGTATGAACAACTTGAAATTGCTTCAGAGATGTATGATACAAGAGAGTGGTGGAAAAAGGCATGTAACTGTGTAAATGATGTTGTTAAATACTTTGATGCCGAGAGAATGGTTAAGGAGTATGCTTCTAAGATGTACTGTTAAAATGAATAATAATGAAAATATAATGTTTAATCCTCCTTATATTTGTTTAAATATCCCCTTGGAGTAATAATCTTATCAAATATTATTTTTGTATTGGAGTTGCCTACAATTATTGTTGTATTCATATCTATGTATTCCATATATTCCTCTAAATTGTTAATTATATCTGCTATGTTGGTTATTCTATACTCCTCCGAATCCCTTCCAGCATTTTTAACTATTCCAACAATATAGTTAATACCTCTTTTATACCCATATTCATTTATAAGGTCCAATGTTTTTAAAAATGGTTCTTTTCTTGACTTACTTAATGGATTGTATATTGCCAAAACAAAATCTCCTTCAAGAGCATGTTTAACCCTATTGAGTATAACCTCTAGGGGAGTAAGTAAATCACTTAAACTAATCACAGCGAAATCATGATTCAGAGGGGCACCCAATATTGCAGAGCACACACTTGCAGAGGTTAAACCACTTACTACATTTATGGGTATTGATAAATTATACTTTGAAGCAAGTTCATAGGCTAAGGAGGCCATACCATATATGGTGGCATCTCCACTGGATACCAAGGCAACGTTTTTACATTTAGATTCATTTAAGGCGTATTTTACCCTTTCCATTTCTTTTTTCATTCCTGTTGTATATGTCTCTTTATTAAATCTTTTTATATATTTTTCATATCCTTTATAACAGACAATTAAATCAACATTCTTTAGCACTTTTTCAGCCTGTTCTGTAAAATATTCTTTATTTCCAGGACCTATACCAACAATATAAAGCATACTATCACGTAATGGAATTAAATAAGTAAAGTAAATAATTATAAAGCAAATAATTAATTTGAAATAATAATGATAAATTGATAAATTTTAGGTTCTGTTTTTAGATTATACTTTATTTTTTATTTTTATTAACTTTTTAATTATATTAAATAATTTTTTTATTATTATTTAGTGTAATTTTTATAATAATTATTATTTTTTTATTAAATATTAATGAAAATTAAATTTATTTATTACAAATAATTTTTTTAAGATTACAAAATAATTTAGATTAAACTAAGATTTATATTTATTATATCCATATTGTTTCTAATGAGTATGTAAAATGATATATTTTATGCTTATAAATATACTTATACAAAATTATTAATTAGGATAAAAAAATGGGATTTATTTAAAATTATTAACTTACGGTGGTTTTATGGGAGTACAGGAGGAAATCAAAAGAATAGAAGAGGAATTAAAAAATACGCAGTATAACAAGGCCACTCAAAAACACATAGGAATATTAAAGGCTAAACTTGCTAAATTGAGAGATTTACAGAACAAACCAAAAGGTACCACTTCAGGTTATTCCTATGCCGTAAAAAAGACTGGAGATGCTACAGTGGCTTTTGTAGGGTTTCCATCAGTGGGTAAGTCCACCCTATTGAATAAAATAACAAATGCTAATTCAGAGGTTGGAGCCTATGCCTTTACAACCTTAACCATAATTCCCGGTATCTTAGAATACAAAGGGGCAAAAATACAAGTATTGGATGCACCAGGGATTATTTCAGGTGCATCCTTTGGTAAAGGGAGAGGTAGTGAGGTACTTGCCGCCGTTAGAAATGTGGATTTAATAATGTTGGTTGTGGATGTGTTCTCTCCTGAACATATTCCAATAATAGAAAGGGAATTATATAATGTGGGTATACGACTTGATCAAAGGCCCCCTGATGTTAAAATTGTAAAAAAGGATAGGGGGGGCATTACCATAAATACCACCTTACCTTTGACTAAGATAGACGAAGAGACAATAGTGGCCATATTGCACGAAAATAGAATACATAATGCTGATGTAGTGATAAGAGAAGATATTACAGCAGATCAATTTATAGATGTAATAAGTGGAAATAGGGAATATATTCCATCCTTAGTAGTGGTAAATAAAATAGATTTGGCAGATGAAGAGCACATACGTAAGATTGAGGAGACATTGAAAGATAGGGAGTATATTTTAGTTTCAGGGCATAAGAATATTAACATTGAAGAGTTAAAGGAAAAAATATTTAATACTTTAGGATTTATAAAGGTATATTTAAAACCACAGGGGAAAAAACCTGATTTAGATGAGCCCCTTATTGTTTTAAAAAATTCCACAGTTGAGGATGTGTGTAATAAACTTCATAGGGATTTTGTAAAGAATTTCAGATATGCTCAGGTATGGGGAAAATCTGCTAAGCATCCTGGCCAAAGGGTAGGTCTTAACCATGTACTTGAGGATGGAGATATACTCACAATAGTTATAAAGAGAACATAATTTGGAGTCTCAATAAAAAATAATATAACTTAATATAACTTAAAAAAATAAAAATAATATAAATTTTTTTAAAAATTATTTTATGGAAATAAAAAATTGCTTATAGAATAATAAATTTCAAGAAAAAAATATAATGATCAGAATAGACATGAAATCCTAAAAGACTTTACTTTTATGGCATACTTTTATAATGGTATGTCAAAAGCAGAGACTCGATAGGACTTATAAACCAAATATGATTAAGGATTTTTTAAAGTTTTTAAGAAATAATCTATATTAGTAATTACAATAATAAAGGGATAGATATGCCAGAAAATTTAAAAATCAATAATAAAAATAACAAGAGTAATAATTCCAATAAGAAAGATGATGGTAGAATTTCCAACGACGATCCTAATAAACTAGAAAAACTAATAAATGCTGGTAAAATACATAATAAGGTAATGGAAGAGGCCTTAAAACTTATAAAGCCAGGGGAAAAACTTTACAATGTGGCAGAGTACGTTGAAAATAGAATAAGGGAACTTGGTGGTCAGGTGGCCTTTCCTTGCAACATATCCATAAATGAAGTTGCAGCCCATTATACTCCATGTTATGGGGATAAGAAAGTATTTTTAGAGGGAGACCTTGTAAAATTGGATATTGGAGTTCATATTGATGGATATATAGCAGATGGAGCATTAACCATTGACCTATCTAACACCTACAATGACTTAATAAAGGCCTCTGAATATGCCCTAAATCAGGCCATTAATGAAATAATTCCTCCAATGAATGTGGGAAAAATAGGGGCAATTATACAGGAAGCCATTGAGGGTTATGGTTATAAACCAATATCTAACCTATCTGGTCATGTCATGGAAAAATATATTCTTCACTCTGGAGTAAACATACCTAATATAAAGGAAAATTCTAAGGAGTTTATAGATGTTGGGGATGTGGTGGCAATAGAGCCCTTTGCCACAGATGGTTTTGGCCAGGTTGTTGATGGTGTTGAGAAGTATATTTTTAAATATCTCAATTCAAGGCCTGTTAGACTACCCTTAGCAAAGACACTATTAAAACTCATTGAAAAAAAATACCCATTCTTACCCTTCTCCGAAAGGGATGTATTAAAAGAAAATCCAAAATATAGGCCTGCTTTAAAAAACCTAATGAACTCAGGCTGTATATATGGTTATCCTGTGCTCACTGAAAAAAATCGAGGTATGGTGAGTCAATCTGAGCACACAGTATTAATAACTGAAAATGGTGCAAAAATTATAACAAAGTCTTAAATTTAAAAATACACAATTACCATTTTCTAAGAGAAAGGTCTAATAATTTCAAAGGAATAAAAAATAAAATAATAAATTAATTATTAAAAAATTAATTAATATGCAATTATATTAAAGAAATAAGAAGAAATAAAAAGTTTAAACATTATAAATACATTTAAATTAATTTAATATGGATTTGAAAAATAATATTAATAATTAAAAAAAATAAAATATAGGGAAATTATGTCAATTGATTTTGTTAAAATTGGAGAAAAGTGGCAGAAGAGATGGGAAAAGGATAAAATATTTGAAACCAATGCCGAAGAGATTAAAAATATAGAAAATCCAGATAAATTTTATATAACAGCGGCATTTCCCTATCTAAATGGCGTTTTACATGCAGGACATTTAAGAACCTTTACAATTCCAGAAACCATTGCAAGATATCAAAGAATGAAACTAAAGAGGGTATTATGGACCTTTGGATATCATGTAAGTGGAACTCCAATATTGGGCCTTGCAGAACTTATAAGAAAAAGAGATAAACACACACTTTGGGCCTATAATACACTACATAATATACCAATGGAGGAACTTTTAAAGTTGGATAATCCAAAAAATATAGTTAAATACTTCTCAGGAAGGGCTACTGAAGCATTTAAAAAAATGGGATTTTCCCTTGATTGGAGGAGAAATTTTACAACAGATGATGGCACATTTAAGAAATTCATAGAATGGCAATTTTTAAAATTAAAGGAAAAAGGTTATATTAAAAAAGGTTCTCATCCCGTTAGATATTGTCCTGCGTGTGATAATCCTGTGGAGGATCATGATCTCTTAGAGGGAGAGGATACAAACCTTGTTGAGTATGTACTGTTAAAATTTAAAATAAAGATGGACATTAATGGAATTGAGGAGGAATGTATTATACCAATGGCTACCCTTAGACCAGAGACCATATTTGGGGTAGTAAATGGATGGATAAACCCAGATAGGAAGTATGTCCTAATTAAGGTATATGGGGAAGTTGAAGAAGTTGAGGATGGAAAAGATAAAAAGGATAAAAAAAATAAAGAAAATAAAAGAGATGAAGAAAATAGGTTAAATTATAAGGGCATTTGGATAGTTAGTGAAGAGGCCTCTGAAAAATTAAAAAATCAAGGTAGAATTATAGAAAAAATCAAAGAAATAAAGGGAGAGGAATTAATAGGTAAAACCATTATAAATCCCATTAATAACAGAGAGGTACCCCTTTATCCTGCCAAATTTGTTGATACAGAGATTGGAACTGGATGTGTTATGAGTGTGCCTGCCCATGCTCCCTATGACTATGTTGCCCTAAGGGATTATTATAGAAGCATAGGAAGGGAGTTAAATGAGAATGACCTAATATCCCTTATAAACATAGAGGGATATGGAAAATACCCTGCAAAGGAGATAGTGGAAAAAATTAATATAAAAAGCCAGGATGAAGAGAATAAATTGGAAGAGGCTACTAATAAAATTTACAAGGATGAGTTTCACAAGGGAATATTAAATGAGAATTGTGGGGAATACAGTGGAATACCTGTAAAGAATGTTAAAGATAAACTTACAAGGGATCTTATAAAAAAGGGAATAGCCGAGATACTTTACGAATTTTCAGATCCTAAGGTTGTATGTAGATGTGGATGTAAATGTACTGTAAAGACCGTTAAAGGACAGTGGTTTATCGCCTATTCCAGTGAGGAGTGGAAGAAAGAGGCCCATAAATGTGTGGATAAAATGAAATTTATTCCAGAATCCATAAGAAATGAGTTTCACAATAAAATAGATTGGATGAAGGATAAGGCCTGTGCAAGGAGAAGGGGACTTGGAACAAAACTTCCCTTTGATGAAAATTGGGTAATAGAGAGTCTATCAGATAGTACCATCTATATGGCATACTATACAATAGCCAAAACAATAAACACAAACAACATAAAGGAAGAGCAACTTCTACCTGAGTTATTTGACTATGTATTCTATGGTAAAGGGGATATAGTGGAAATTTCAAATAGGACAGGAATCCCTAAGGAAGTTATAGAGGAGATGAGAAATGAATTCCTATACTTCTATCCCCTTGATTGGAGATGCTCAGCCAAGGACCTTGTATCTAACCATTTAACATTTATGATATTTAACCATGTTGCCCTATTTCCTGAGGAGTTTTGGCCCAAGGGCATAGTAGTAAATGGATATGTAACTATAGAGGGTAAAAAACTTTCAAAATCCAAGGGACCTGTCCTTCCAGTGGAGGAGGTTGCCCAGAAGTATGGCCCAGATGTTGGAAGGTTCTATATAACCACATGTGCCGAACTTTCCCATGATGCCGATGTAAAGTTTAAAGAGATGGATAGAGTTAGAGATAACTTAAATAAATTTTATCAGTTTGCAGTGGAAGTATCAGATGTTTCCTCTGAGGGCATAGAACCCTTAGAAGAACTTAGTATTATTGATAGATGGCTCCTCCATAAACTTCACAAAACCATAAAGATAGCAGATGAATCCTACAGTGAATTCCACCTTAGAAAAATAGGTATTCTATTTTATGAATTAATAAAGGATTTAAGATGGTATAAAAGAAGAGGTGGAAATAATAAAAAACTACTTAAATTGGTTGCAGAGACCTGGGTAAAAATTATTGCACCAATAACGCCCCATTTATCTGAAGAAATATGGGAGATTTTTAATAAAGAGGGATATATCTCATTGGAATCTTTCCCTGAGAGTAATGAGCAATATATTAACGAAGAATTGGAATTAGGAGAGGAGTTTATTGTATCCACAATGGAGGATATAAGAAGAATAATTGAAATTGCAAAAATAAAACCAAAGAGAATACATCTATACACTGCCGAGTATTGGAAGTATGAGGTATTAAAAATAATGAATAAAAATAAGGATAAAAATATAAAGGAAATTATGCCAATAATTATGAAGAATCCAGAATTTAGAAAATATGGAAAAGAGATTCCAAAACTTATAAATGAACTTATGAAGATAGGCATAAAGCCAGTAATCGATGAAGTGGAGATACTTAAAAATGGAAAAACCTTCCTTGAAAGGGAATTTGGATGTGAAATAGTTATAGATGGGGAGGATAAGAATAATAAAAAAAGATTTTCCATACCTTACAAAGTGGCCATCTACTTGGAATAAATTTAATCCTTTAATTTTATTCTATTTTTTCAACATACATTAAGGGATAGTTTAATTCATCTATATACTTTAGTCTTAAATATGCAACAGTGTCCTCTACCTTTATTTTCAATTTTACATCAAGCATATTCCCATCCAGTGAAGTGTATTCCTCCTCCTTTAAATTCCCTACAATCTTAACATGGATATCCTCAACACAAGGTTGATTTTTCATGGCATCCTCAATAGCTCTTTCAAGTGTTTCCTTATTTTTCACACTTATTGGAGTACCTACAAATTGATGAAAAAGGGCTCCTAAGGTAATGCCTCCTTCAAATACTGCCCTTTCCTTATTGGAAAGATTTTTAAAATAACCTTTAAATACTTCATCCTCTTCGATTTTCATTATTTCACCAAAAAATATTTGTTGTGAGTATGTATGAGCACTAATAAAAAATTTTCTAAAACTTACAATCAACCAATTGTCAAGACATAAAAATAATAAAAGACGTAAAAATAATAAAATAATGTTAATAATAAGAACTATATAATATAACTTATGAGATCACAGTTAATGCCCAATATATGAAATTGAAAAGGAAAAACTTCAAGACATATAAAAAAAGATATTAAAGGAAAATACCTGCAGCAATGTTATACTACTTAGATCTTTCTCCTAAAATATGATAATAATGTTCATTTCCAAAAAATGAACAATGGGTCTGTGAGAGCATACTATTAAAGAAGAATATAAATAGAAAAGAAATTTAAAAAGAAATTAAATGGAATTAAAAAATATATTTAGTAAAAAAACATTTTATTTATTTAATTTTTATTATATTTATTTAATATCTTTAATATTTCATTAAATTACAACAAAAAGGGAAATTATGGATATTTTAGGCTTATTGAGTATAGTTTATTTTGGAAATACATTATATAGTTATATTGTATTTTTATTGTTTGTTTTTGTAGGTGTTATTCTAACAAAGATTTATCGGAATATTATAAAAAATCATGTGAAGAAATGGGTAAAAAACTCAAAAACTAAGTTCGATGATATATTTTTAGATGCTATACAATTTCCAGGTATGATAATAATACTCACAGGATTTATTTACTTTGGATTGAAATTTTTAATTCTTCCAAGTGATATTTATAAAATATTGGATGAGGCCATTAAAGTTATTATTATATTATGTGGTACTTGGTTTGCACTTAATTTTTTGGATGATACAATAGAGCATTATATAATACCTATTGTAGAAAAATCAGAAACTAAATTTGATGATCAATTAATATCTCCCTTGAGAAAATTGTTAAAATTGCTCATCATAATACTTGGAACATTAACTGCACTTAATACTATTGGATACAATATAACTGCACTTTTAGCAGGATTGGGTATTGGTGGTTTGGCTGTTGCACTTGCAGCCCAGGATACTGTTAAAAACTTTATTGCAGGTATTTTAATATTTATAGACAAGCCCTTTAAAATAAACGACTGGATTAAGTTTGAGGGTGGAGAGGGAATAGTTGAGGATATAGGTATAAGAAGTACTAAAATAAGAACTTTTGGGGATAGTTTAATAATTGTTCCAAATGCCAATCTTTTAAATGCAAATATAGAGAATTTTTCTGAGATGAGAAAGAGAAGAGTTTTGGTGGATATAGGATTAACCTATGATACACCCGTGGAAAAGTTAAATAAAGCCAAAGAAATTATTAAAAATATAATAGATAACCACCATAGTACATTGCCACCAGTTAGGGTTACATTTAATAGGTTTGGTAGTTTTTCTTTGGATATTAGGGTGGAATATTTTATTAGAAATTTTGGATTTGATTACTATCTAAATACTATAGATGAGATAAATCTTAAAATTAAAGAGGAATTTGAAAGGGAAGGTATAGAAATGGCATTCCCAACTCAAACTATATATGTCAAAGATGATAATAATTAATAAATCCTATAGACTTCTCTTCTCTTATTTTAGGTTCTTCCATCTTTTTTGTAA
>DQSV01000085.1 GCA_015663075.1 Methanothermococcus okinawensis
AAACACATTGTTAAAACCAGGATATGAATATATACTTTTATGATTTTATTTAATAGTCTCGCTTTTGTATATTGTATATACTAATTACGTCAATCGTAGAATAATAAAAAGGTTTATATACTATATTCTATAACATTTGTAATGATTAATAATGACCTATATAATGACCCATATTTTTTATTATTTTAATTCAAATTCCCAATTATAGAGGTGAATATATGATAGAGGTTAGATTCCACGGTAGAGGTGGTCAAGGTGCAGTTACTGCTGCCCAGATTTTAGCAACTGCTGCCTTTTATGATGGTAAATATTCCCAAGGATTTCCATTTTTTGGAGTTGAGAGAAGAGGAGCCCCAGTTATGGCATTTACCAGGATAGATGATAAAAAGATTATTTTAAGGTCCCAGATATACAATCCTGATTATGTGATAGTTCAGGATGCTAGCCTATTAGGTACAGTTAATGTTGTAGAGGGACTAAAAAAAGATGGGACTGTTGTAATAAATACCACTGAGGAGAATATGAATTTAGGGTTTAAGACCTATAAAATAGATGCCACAGGAATAGCATTGGATATTCTTGGTGTTCCCATAGTTAATACTACAATGTTAGGGGCATTTATAGGGGCCACAAATATTGTATCAATAGATTCTGTTAAAAAAGCATTATTAAACAGATTCAGTGGAAAACTTGGAGAAAAAAACGCTAAAGCTGCTGAAGTGGCATATAATACCATAAAAGACGAAAAATAATTAAAATATTAAAAAAAATAAAATTAAATGAATAAAAAATAAAATAATAAAAAAGTTAAAAGGAGATTAATTTAAAATAAAATTTAAGGTGAAAGTTTATGGTTACAATTGCAGCCATCATATATGAACCTGGAAGTACTACTAAAAACAAAACCGGAAGTTGGAGGACCTTTAGGCCTATCATGGATAATAAAAAATGTATAAAATGTGAAAACTGCTATATATTTTGCCCAGAGGGTACCATATATGAGGACGAAAATGGAGACTTTAAAATAAATTATGATTACTGTAAAGGATGCTTAATATGCGTTAATGAATGTCCAGTAAATGCATTAACAAGCATTAGAGAAGAGAAATAGGTGAGGATATATGGAAAAAACAGATATTGTTACAGGAACTATAGCAGCCGCAATGGCTGCAAAATTATCTAATGTCGAAGTTATTGCGGCATATCCAATAACCCCGCAGACACACTGTGTTGAAACATTGGCAAAATATGTAGCCAACGGAGAATTAGACGCTGAATTTGTTAAGGTTGAAAGTGAGCATTCAGCAATGGCCACATGTATAGGAGCCTCTGCAACTGGAGTAAGAACATTTACAGCAACAGCATCCCAGGGATTGGCATTAATGCATGAGATGTTGTATATTGCCTCAGGTATGAGATTGCCCATAGTTATGCTAAACACAAACAGAGCACTCTCAGCACCCATAAATATATGGTGTGATCAACAGGACTCCATAACTGAAAGGGATACAGGATGGATACAGATCTATGCTGAGGACAACCAGGAAACCTTAGATAGTGTAATACAGGCTTTTAAAATTGCCGAAGATGAGGATGTTCTATTGCCAGTTATGGTTAATATAGATGGATTTATATTGACCCATACTGTGGAGCCTGTTGTCATACCTGATGAGGAAAAGGTTAGGGAATATTTAGGGGTTTATGAGCCTAAGCATGCCTATTTGGATCCTGATAAACCAATTACTCAGGGACCTGTAGGTGTGCCAGAGTGCTATATGGAAACAAGAAAAGATTTAAATGACGCCATAGAGGGATCCAAGGAAGTTATAAAGCGAGTCAATGAGGAATATTATAAATTATTTAATAGAAAATATGGAAATGGATTAGTTGAGGGATACAATTTAGAGAATGCAGATACTGTACTTGTGTCCATGGGTAGTGTTTGTGGAACAATAAAGTATGTTATAAATAAACTCAAAGAGAAGGGAAAAAATATTGGTTTGTTGAGAATAAGGACTTATAGGCCATTCCCTAAGGAGGATGTAGTGGAGATGTTGAAGGATGCTAATAATGTGGCAGTTTTGGATAAGAATATTTCCTTAGGATTTAATATGGGGGCCTTAGGTATTGATGTATCTTCAGTTTTAAAGAATAAAAAAGTATGCAACTATATTGTAGGTTTAGGTGGAAGGGACATTACCCCTCAAAACATAGAAGAAATTATAAACCATGTTGAAGGAGCAAAGGATGGAGAAACTAAGTGGATAAACCTTAGGGAATAAGAATAATCTTCTAATCCATTAAATCCTTATTTTAATATTTATTAAATAATTGATATTGGTGATAAAATGATGAATAAAAAGCAATTTCCTAGAGAGGAATACTTCGCCCCTGGTCATAGGGGATGTGCAGGTTGTGGAGCCTCAATTGTTGCTAGAATGGCATTAAAGGCCATAGGAAGGGACACCATAGTGGTGAATTCCACAGGTTGTTTAGAGGTATTTACCACCCCCTACCCTGAAACTGCCTGGAAGGTACCTTGGATACATACAGCCTTTGAATGTGCAGGGGCAGTTGCAGGAGGAATAGAGAGAGCAATAAAGGCCCTAAAAAAAAGAGGTAAATATAAAGGTAGAAAGTTGGTAGTCATGCCTATAAGTGGAGATGGGGGAACTGCAGATATTGGTTTTCAATCCCTAAGTGGAGCCTTGGAGAGGGGGCATGATATGGTATATATTATGTATGATAATGAGGCCTATATGAACACTGGAGTTCAGAGAAGTAGTTCTACCCCTTTATTTGCCTCAGCAACAACGGCCCCTGCAGGAAAGATTAGCAAGGGTGAGAATAATCCTAAGAAGGACATGGCCATGATTGCAGCAGCCCATGGTATTCCCTATGTTGCTACAGCATGTATAAGTTATCCTGAGGATTTTATGAGAAAAGTTAAAAAGGCCAGTGATATAGAGGGACCAGCATTTATCCAAGTATTACAGCCATGTACCGTAGGATGGGGTTACAGTACAGAAAACACCATAAAGATAGGAAGATTAGCAGTAGAAACAGGTCTTTTCCCACTTTATGAGATTGAGAATGGAGATTTCAAAATAACCTACAAACCTGCAAAGAGAAAACCCTTAAAGGAATATATAAAGATGCAGAAGAGATATAGACACCTAACAGATGAAGATATTGAGATTCTCCAAAAGAATATAGATGAAAAATGTAAATTGTTGGGATTGGAATAAATAATTAAATAATAAAATAAAATATGAAATTATTAAAATTATTACTAAAATTACGAAGTGTTATTAAAAAATATTTGGATTTATTATTAAAAAATATTTTAAAATTAAATATATTCCTATTAAATTTAAAATTTTTTTATTTTTTAATTAATAAACTCTTAAAAATATTTAAGGAGGGAATAGGAATGAAAAAAATCATAATGACCAATGATAAGTGTGATAATTGCGGTGATTGTGTTAAGGCATGCATGTCTCTATATGGTATCAGTAGAATTGGAATAATGGAACATAACAATAGATATATTCCCATTGTCTGTCAGCACTGTACTGCTGCTCCCTGTATGGATGTATGTCCTGTAGAGGCCATTGAAAATAGAGGAGAAGTAATATACTTGGATGAATCCAAATGTATAGGTTGTGGATTGTGTGCCATAGCCTGTCCCTTTGGTGCCATAACCATGATGGATTTAGCCCATAAGTGCTCCTTATGTGTTGATAGGGATGGAGAGTGTGCCTGTGTAAAGGCCTGTTCCAAAAGATGCTTAGAAGTAATAGATATCAACGACATAATACTCAATAGGAGGAATAAACATCTTGAGGTTATGTCTAAATTGGGAAATAATGTGAGGAGTAGAAAAAACAATTCAATATTATCAAAGATAACTGTTCCAGCATATGTAAATAGTAAATTGCCAAAATAAAAATAACATATGGGGACCAAAAGATTTTCTAATATAAAAACATTAAAAAATATTTTTTTAGTAGATGGTGAAATTATGAAATTAATACTCAACGCCAGACTCTGTATAGGTTGTGGGAGATGCGAAAGAGTATGCCCCACCAACGGTATGATCGTCATAGATAAAATACCAATAAAATGCATGCACTGTGAAGATGCTCCCTGTTACAATGTATGCCCTGTAGATGCCATTCAATGGATAGGAGATAAAGTGGTGGTAAAGGAAGATGCATGCATAGGCTGTGGATTATGTATTGAGGCCTGTCCATTTGGTATTATGAGAATGAATAACAACACTGGAAAGGTATTCAAATGCCATGGATGTTATATGTATGAAGAAGAATTATGTAAAGAAGCATGTCCAACTGGAGCACTGCATTACAGAGAGGAGAATGTAATAGAGAAAAGGAAAAAACTTGCTTCAAAATTCAAAAAAATATATTCTTATATTTAAAATGCTTGCAGTCAGGATTTACTAAACTTATAACCTATAACGTAATATACTAAAAAGAATTTGGTCTATTTTTATTATTGTTTAATTTATTATTTTTATTTTTTTAATTATTTATTATTTTTTTAGTAATTATTTTTGAAATTATAATTTTTTATATTTTATATTATTACACATAAAGGCTATAACTTTTATTAAAAAAGTAATTACGAACAAAAATATTTGCAATGTATAAATATTTGCAATTCTAAAATAACAATTTAAATTAATTTTTTCATTTTTTATTTATTTTATTTTTTTATCAATTTCATAATAATTATTCCTCTAAACTCTTTTTAAGTAAATCTACAATAACCTCATCCACACTAATTTTACTTACGGGAGATGGGAAGGTATCTGTACCTATGACCTCATCAGCACCATTTGCATACAATCTATTGAGGGCATCTCCAATTAAAATAGGATGCACACAGGAGGCTATTACTCTATTTGCTCCTTGTTCCTTTAACATTTTAATGGCAGTTGCCACAGTTCCCCCTGTAGATATTATATCATCCACAATAAGAATCCCTTTATCCTTTACATCTAAGTTCTTAGGGGCAACCCTTATTTCAGTTGGAGATATTCTACTTTTTTCTAAGTAATCATATTCACAACCTATAACTTCAGAGGCTACCTTAGCCAAGTTTATTGCCCCCTTATCTGGAGAGAGTACAATGGGATTATTTAATTTATCATTTACATAACTTGCCAACTTATCCACT
>DQSV01000028.1 GCA_015663075.1 Methanothermococcus okinawensis
CCTCTATTATTCTGGACTTATATAGACTTTCACCTCTAGTGGTTTTTCTAAATTTTCCTGCAACCCTTTCAGCCCTATTGTGGGCCTTATCCATAAGTTCATCAGGAAATAATATTGTAGGAATTTTTTTAAAGGGATTTGCTTCCTTTCTTTTTTTCATGTTTTCACCAAAAATACAAATAATTTATATATATTTAAAATCCAAAATAGGAACGTGATTAAAAATTAATCTTATGAATCATAATGCCAATTCACAATTCATATTGAGACATATTAAAAATTATATATAATAAAATAAAAATAGAAATTTGGTTATGGTATAATTTATGTATAACCTACTACTTTATTTATATTGTAGAGAAGAGAGTTTTCTATGTTGTATTGAGTATAATAAAGTAAAAAATAGGTAAATATTATAAAATAACAACTTTACCATCAACTATATCAATATTGATAAGAGTCTTTACATCATATCCTGTTTTTTCCTTTACCTCTTTTTTTCCCTTTCCTCTATGTATGATACATACAATATCATTTATTTTTGCGCCTGCCTTTTCCAATGCTTTTATCATGGCTATCATGGTACCTCCTGTGGATAAAACATCATCCACAATTAAAACCCTATCTCCCTCTTCTATACCATTTAAATATAATTTACCTTTGCTATATCCTGTCTCCTGATGAACTGGGATCTCTCCCTCTAAGGCATATTCTCTCTTTCTCATAATTACATAAGGAATATCAGTATATAGGGATATTGTGGTTGCTATGGGTATTCCCATGGCTTCGGCTGTAACAATCTTATTTACTCCTTCAATATTACATATTTTTATAATATTTATTGCCACTTCCCTCAAAAGTTGTGGATGCATTACAGGTATGCCATCGGATATAGGATGTATAAAATAATTATAATCTCCTCTTTTTACAATTGGACAGGATTTTAAGGTTTCTATTAATAACTTCACAAAAACACCCATTATTATTAATTTAATTTTTTGATAATTTTTTCAACAATCTTTTTAAACTCCTCTGAAGCAGTGCAATCCAATGATACCATAGGTACTCCCTTATCTGAGGCCTCTCTAACCTTTATATCCAAGGGTATTCTCCCTAAGAAATTAACATTTAATTCATTGGCAGCCTTTTCTCCACCTCCCTTTCCAAATATATCTACTACCTTTCCACAGTGAGGGCATACAAAACCTCCCATGTTTTCTATTATCCCAAGTATTGGAGTATTTGTGGTTTTTGCCATCATTATGGATTTTTTTGCATCAAGAAGGGCAACCTCCTCAGGGGTTGTAACTATGACTACTCCATCGATATCTGGAATGGATTGCAACAATGTAATTTGAATGTCTCCAGTTCCTGGAGGAGTATCTATCAATAGATAATCTAAATCACCCCATATAACATCACTTAAAAATTGCCTAAGAGCTCCACTTATCTTTGGGCCCCTCCATAGTACAGGAGTATCTCTATCAGGCAAAAAATAACTAATGGAAATTACTTTTATCCCCTCAGGAGTTGTAATAGGATAAATACCATTCTCGTCGGCATAGGGTTGAATATCCTCCACACCTAACATCTTAGGGATATTAGGACCATGTATATCTCCATCTAAGATACCTACCTTTTTCCCCATGGAACTTAGTGCCGCTGCTAAATTCACCGTTACTGTTGACTTTCCAACACCTCCCTTTCCACTTAATATGGCTATTTTATGTTTTATTTTTCCCATATTTTGCTTTATTTTTGCATTCTGTATCTCTAAAGCATTCTTACTACAAGTATCTTTTGATGAACAGGATTTATGATTTTCATCGCATTCTGCCATGATTATCCCTCCTTATGTTTATACCATGATCATATAAAATTCAATAAATTTTACTACTTTATATATGTTATTATTTATTTTTATAATTTTTTATTTTATTAATTTATTTTTTTATTTTTAATGTTTTATTATAGTCCTGCATAAACTTAACTTACAGTTATGGCATGACTAACCCTCTACGTTCCCATAAAATTAACATATGCTATAATAACGTACATAAAGATTATGAACTCAGTAAAAAAACACATTAGGGAAACAGACAGAAAATAGAATAATAAATTAATTGTGGATAAACACTATTGCTTATCTAAGTCAATAAGAAAATAGTCTCCTTGTTGAATTATAACCTTTATTTTTGCCTATTTATACTTCAGGGAATTATAAAACCTGCAAGTAAAAGAGATCTAACTGCTAAAGTTATTCTTAGCCATTCCTTTACCTTTTAATTCTATATACTATTACTGGCAGATTATAAGAACTAGAATACAAAAGAATATAATAATATAAACAAATGCTAAGATTAGGAATTACAAAAAAATTACAAAATATTAAAAATTATTTAAAGTATCTTTCCAATATACCTTTTAACATCATTGCATGTCTTGCTTCGTCCCTACTTGATTCATCAAAAAAGTCATGGGCTGGATCAATATCCAATTCCTTAGCCTTTTTAGCAGCAGCCTTTTTTTCCTTGTTTGCCATGCACTCTCCCTTTAACATCATTTCAATATTTTCTTTTAAGTTATCAGATATTACTCCATTCATTTCGGCAAATTGGGCTGCATGCTCTGCTTCTTCAAAGGCTATTCTTACTAATATTTCAGCAACCTCTGGAAGACCCTCTCTTTGAGCCTGTCTTGCCATTGCCAAGTACATACCTACTTCAGCACATTCTCCTTTGAAGTTAGCCTCAACTTCTTTTTCTAAATCTGTGTTTTTTGTAACTCCTATTTTATGTTCATTTACTAACTCTACGTTTACCATTTTATCACCCATTTATTTTTATTATAATAATTAATAAATTTTATAAAAAAAATATTGATAATAACTTATTTAATTTTAATAATTTTTATTATTGAGATTTAATTAAATGTTAAAATGAACAATTATAAATGCATTATTAATTATTTACATATCTTTAATCTTTGCAGCCAATCTCTTACCTATGTTGTAGCACTTCTCTAATTCATCCTCTGATGGTACGTAATATATTTCATAGTCATCCAATACCTCAAAACCACAGGCCTCTATTTCCTTCTTAAGAACTTCAACTCCTCCTCCGTTACCTCCCATGGATCCAAAGGTAATTGCCAATCTCTTCAATCCTGTCCTATTGAATTTCAATCCCTTTAAGTAGTAGATTATATCTCCAATTGATGGGTATGGTTCATCATAGATGGTAGGTGCCCCAAAGAGTACAGCCTTACTATCTAATATGTCCTTAACAATTTCACTTCTCTCATCATAGTGGAGGAAGTACATTACAACCTCAATACCTTCACTCATAAGCCCCTCTGCAAGGGCATGGGCCATTTTCTGGGTTGAGTAGTGCATTGTATCATAAACTATTGTAACCTTATCTTTGCACTTTCCAGTTGCAAAGTTCTGGTAGGATTCTATTACCTTCATTGGATCTGTCCAGATCTGTCCATGGGATGGAGCAATCATTTTAATTTTTTCCAATAATCCTAACTCTATTATCTCATTGAATTTCTTTAATACTAACTTTGATAGTGGAGTAATTAAGTTTGCATAGAATTTCTGATTTGCATCCATGAGTACATACTCTGGAACATCCTTATCAAATCTCATATGTGCTGGATAGCAGAGGTGCTGTCCAAATGCATCATTTGAGAATAATATTCCTTCCTCGGCGTATAATGTGAACATGCTATCTGGCCAGTGGAGTAATGGAGCCTCCAAGAATGTTAAGGTTTTTCCTCCGAGATCCACACTTTCTAAGGACTTTATGGTTTTAAATGGTGCATCTTTTAAGGATGGAAAATGTTTTTTTAATCCCTCAACAGCAACTTCAGTACAGTAAATTGGGGCCTCTGGGAACTTCTTATGTATTTCTGGTAATGCCCCTGAGTGATCCTTTTCTACGTGGTTTTGTACAATTACATCTATTTTAAATTCCCTCCCCTCTTTTTCAAAGGCATCCTTTATTCTCCCCCACATCTGTGCAGAACTTCCTGGATAGGTATTATCGATTATAGCAACCTTTTCATCCCCAAATACCAAGTATGCATTGTATGTGGTACCCTTTAAGGTATATCCGTGGTACATTCTTATATCCCAATCCAATACACCTACCCAATATACTCCATCTGCTATTTTTACGGCATCTGCCTTCATAATATCACCAAGTATTTTTTTTAATATTGTATATTTTACAGATAATTTTATTATTACTTCATATATATTAATTTAACCGTTCGTATTTCGCATAGGGTAATAGAATATGAATGCGAATTTCGAACATAATATTAGAGTATACGCTAAATTTTTGTAAATTAGCAAAAAGTGTATATTATATAAATAGCCGTGGATGTTATGTTAATTCTATTAACAAAAATTATATATATAATGAATATTAATTAACCATAAGTATTGCAAATAATAAATATAAAACACAAAAAAAAATTTGAATTTTTAAACTTTAAATATTCATTGGAGGTGAAATTTTGAATAAAAATACATTAATATTATCTGGAGTAATAGTGCTAATAATTACAGGAATCTTACTATTATACAACTATCAAATGCAGGAAAATGTGAGACATTTAACAATTTCCACAACTACAAGTTTATATGATACCGGATTACTTGATGTTGTGGCAAAGAGATTTAAGGAAGAATATGGAATAGAGCTGCAATTTATCCCAAAGGGAACTGGGGCTGCTATTCAGGATGCTAAGAATGGAGTATGTGATGCAATTATGGTGCATGCCAGGAGTAAAGAGTTAGAGTTTATGAAGGAAGGTTATGGAGTAAATAGAAAGGTCTTTGCATATAACTTCTTTGTTATTGTAGGGCCTAAGGATGATCCTGCACATATCAAAGGACTCCCTCCAATTGAGGCTCTTAAAAAAATTGCTAAGGCAGGAAGAGAAGGAAAGGCCATATGGGTTACAAGGGATGATGGTTCAGGAACCAATACCAAGGAAATATATCTTTGGAAGTTGGCAGGATATAATTATTCTAAAATAAAAAATGAGAAATGGGTCTATAGAACAGGTACAGGAATGGGTGAAACACTTAAAGTAGCTGATGCTAAGAACGCATATACCTTATCAGACACTGCCACCTATTTAAAGTATAGTAAGGAGGGCATTATAAAAAACTTGGAAATATTGGTGGATAAGGGAAGTGAATTAATAAATATATACAGTATTATATTAATTAATCCTAATAAGTACCATAAAAATTATGAGGATGCAAAATTGTTATCCAAGTGGTTAACTGGAGAGGAAGGACAGAAGATGCTTGAAGAATTTGGTAAAGAGGAGTACGGAAAACCTCTCTTTAAACCTATAGTAGAGGTACTTAAAAATAAAAGGGAACCCTATTTCGATTGGATATTAAAATATGGTTTTATAGAAGATAATGGAGTTCTTACAGAATGCCCAAAGGAATTTAGATATGGAAATGACTTTACATTTTTTGAATTTAGAGTACCAAGTAATAATTATAAAAACTATTAATATATTAAAAAATAATTATTAAAATATTTAAAAATAAATTGTCATATCAGATTATATGGAGGACATAGCATAATTGCAAAGAAAGTGGATAACTAAAGAAGTTATTAAAGAATATCCAATGATGAGAGTCATCCCTGCTGATAAGTGATGAGTCCTGGGGTAGCTGAGGATGTTTTTTACATCATCATAGTATTAAACAAAACCATTTACTAAAAATACAACATTACCTTAACTCCTAATAATTCCATAAAAAAATAAAATAGTAAAAAAATTTATTTTTATTATATATTTATTTTAGATTATGATTTTATAACATTATATGTTCAA
>DQSV01000093.1 GCA_015663075.1 Methanothermococcus okinawensis
ATGGAGTTAGCCTACTTTGGTGCCAAAGTTCTCCATCCAAGGACTGTTGAGCCCCTTATGGAAAAAAATATACCTTTAAGAATTAAAAATACCTTTGAGCCTGAAAGTGAAGGGACTTTAATCACAAATGATAAGGAAATGACCAACAATATAATAAAGGCAATAGCGTCCATAAGGGATGTATTTTTAATAAACATTTTTGGGGCAGGTATGGTGGGAGTAAGTGGCGCTGCTGCCAGAATATTCTCGGCCCTTGGAAGGGCCAATGGAAATGTGATTCTTATAACCCAGGGCTCCTCTGAGACAAATATATCTATTGTTATATATGGAGGTAGCCAGGAGGCTGAGAATTGCATAAGGGAACTTAAAAGGGAATTCAAGGACAGTTCCTTAATAAGGGATATATCCATTGATGAGAAGGTATGTGTAGTTTCGGCTGTGGGGGCAGGAATGAAGGGATCCAAAGGTATTGCAGGAAAACTCTTTGAAGCCGTTGCAAAAAGTGGGGCAAATATAAGAATGATTGCACAGGGTTCCTCAGAGGTAAATATTTCCTTTGTAATTGGAGAGGAGGAATTGGAAAATTGCCTTCAAACCCTCCATGATACCTTTATAAAGTAAAGGTTAAATAAAAGTTATAATATTCCCTTATCCCTAAGGTTTTTTATAATTTCATTATGCACATCTTCAATAGTTTTCTTAGAGGTATCTATAATAATATAGCCGTATTTTGGTTCAAATACTTTATTTTTTATAATTTCATAATATTTTTTAATTGCATGTTCCAACATTTCTCTATTTTCAAATATCTCTCTATCTCTATTTTTCATTCTATTTATGGATTCTTCAATATCTACATCTAAGAATATTAAAACATCAGGTCTAATGGCAAATTTATTAATATTTACGATAAAATCCAACTCAACCCCTTGGATTGATTGATAAACCATTGAGGAATATAGGTACCTATCGCAAACAACATGTTTATTTTTTAACATCCTATTAATAATGGGCACATGCTCCATTCTATCAGCTGCAAATAATAATGCCAGTGTTTCCTTTCCATAGGCCCTTTTACCACTAAGGGCTCCTCGAATAACTTTTCCAATATCTCCTTCAGTGGGCTCGAAGGTATATACTCCCTTTATTTTATTGGATAGCATTTTAGATTGGGTAGTCTTTCCACAACCATCTATGCCCTCAAATACTATGAATTTATAAACCACCCTTTCACCAAAATAAATTTATAAAAATAAAGAATATATTTAGATTCATAATATAGACTTAAATCTTAAATAAATAGTAAAAAGAGCAAACGTTAATAAAGAGAAATACTATTAAAATATCTTAGATTTATATAAACTTTTCCAATACCTATCTTGTAAGATTTTCTGCCTTCTTAATGCTTAGAAGTATAGGATAAATAATGGGAGATTTCTAATTTATATGTATTTATTCATTTTTTTAAGTATATTTTTAAAACCTATTATCTTTTTTAATTACTTTAATTTTTTTATTTTTATCAAATTCCTCTAAAATTAAGGTTTTTTATTAAAAAATTATTTAATTTATTGAATATTCTTTAAAAACTCAATTTCCTTATCTAAATCAAACTCCATTAGGCCCTTAACTGAAAATTCTAAATCCCTATATCCTTTATTTACTACACCAGTAAATACTTTCTCCTGGCCAAGTAGATTTTCTAAAATCTCTATATTGGCACTTTTTAACTCCTCCTGGGACATGTTCAATATCCTCTCCACCATCTTACCGTAGAGATTGCAAGATATATTACTAGTGCCATCATCCAAGATCAGTGTAATTATGGGCAACTCTCTGGGATTGACTTCTCCACACTGATTGCATAGGTATTTATCATCAACTAAGGATGCCCTTTTACCACAGTTGGGGCATAGATATAGTATTAAATCCTGCTTTCTATAATCAACAACTGTGCCTCTAATTTCAGCAGTTTCTCCCTCTGTTAATTCCTTTATAAACTTCCTATTTGTTTTAATATCTAGGTCTATGCCCTCTGGATTTATTATAATTCTTCCATATCTACCAACATGTAAATCAACATATTCTCCACTATCCCTTACATAGCCATGTACTACCTTTACTATATCACCCTCCTTTATATCCAAAAGGGCATTATTATCCCACAATACAAGTCTTATTCTTCCAGTACAATCTTCCAACATAATATTTCTAACTGTTCCAGTGGTACCATCCTTTCTCTCAAATTGATTGATATCATATACTTGCAATACCCTTCCCACTAGTGTAATATCTTCTCTTGCATCCTCTCCTTTTATATCCTTTATTTCAATGAGATTTTCTTTGTACTCTGGAGCCTTTATAGATTCATCTTTTATTACCTTGGAGTCATATTGGGCGGATAAATGGATTATTTTTTCTCCCTCGGGAGTAAGGTAGGATTTAACCCTACAATTCATAATATGTAGTGGATCCCCTTCCTTAATATCCTCTAACATCTCAGTGTTTCTCCCCCAGAATGATACTCTAACACTTCCACTGTTGTCCATTAATGTTATTTCCTGTAATGCTGTCTCCCTATCATTAAATTTAACAGTTTTTGGAGTGGATATATGGGTAACCCTTCCCTTTATAGATACAACATCGCCCTCATAGTCTGATAATTGGGAGATATCGACTGTAGGTACTTCCACGCACTCCTCTTTTTTTATAACCTTTAAATCATTAACAGATATTTCCAAACCCCTTAATCCCTCCCTTACAATTCCACTTACCTCTACAACATCACCCCTGTTTAATTGAATATCTGTTAAATCATCCCAGAGAGTACATCTCAATGTTCCCTCATCATCGCGCAATATAAAGGATTTTACTTTTCCAACAGATCCATCCCTTTTATCAAACTCTCGTGTGTCATATATACTAATAACTTCGCCCCTTACCTTGGCAGGCATGTTAGGTGTAAGCTCCCCTATGGTATATACTTCCTTTATCTCGGGATATTTATTTTTGTCGTATTTCTCAAGTTTTTCTATTATTAAATTGCTTCCACTGTTTAATTCAATTTTATCTCTCCATTTCCTAGAAAATGCATTTTCCACCCTTATTACATCCCCTACATTTAAATCATCAGCCAAATGTACTTTATCATTCCAAAGAACCAATCTAATAATTCCTGTATTATCTGCAATGGATATACTTCTTATTTTTCCAGTGGAGCCATCTTTTCTATTAAATTCCTTTATATTAGAAATTTCCAATATTTTTCCAGTTATCTCTACATTACTCTGGCCATTTGATATATCTTTGATGGAAAAATTATATTCCTCTTCATCATACTCCTGATCAATATCTATCTTTAGATCACTGGCTATTACCAAAATTGCCGCATTCTCATCCATTAATCCGGAACTTTGAGATATCTCTTTTTTTATTCTTTCTTCAAGTTCCTCGTTGGATATTTTTGTTAATATTTTCTTTTTTATTTCCTTTAATCTTCCATTATCCATTATTTCACCAATTAATGCACTTAATATGATTATGATTTATAATTTTGCCTGTCTTAGATATATTTTAGTTCGTTTAACCTTTTTACTTAAATCTATTAATTATCTATTTAATAGGTGTTGTTTATTTAATTATTATTTAACTATTATTTAATTATTATTTGATTATTAATTGTTTATTTAACAATATTGGCCTTAGGTGGATAGTGTTCATCTACAACAGGTCTGATTAATTCATTTATTCTGTCTGTCTCCTTAATGTATTTTTCTAGGAGTTTGTAATCTTTATATATGTTATTTAGTATATATTACTTTTTATAGGAAGTGAGGTCTAAAAATTATTTTAGTAAAAAAACAATTCTTATTAGAAATCCAAAAAAAATAATTATCAAAAAAAAATAAAAAAATAAAGGACAATAAAATAAAATAGAATAATCTAAGATTCTAAAATACTTAAGAAGAAATAGAAAAATAAATAGAAAAATAAGAAGTAGAAATCCCATCATTATCCACTGAATGCTCCTAAGCACTGGGAAAAAGGTAATCCTTTGACAGGATTAAATATGATTTTCGTATTAGGCTAAGTTAGAGGTAATTAAGCATTTTTCTTTATTGGTATATTATCTTTTTATTATTAAGAAGCATGTATTTTATTTTTTGTCTTTTAGTAAATAGTATTGTCATTTTTATTATATAGTTCATATTTCACTATTTATTTATATTTTTAATTTTATTTATTTTTATTATATTTTACAAATAACCTTAAATTTAGGCAGAATTATGAAAAACTTGGCATTAATATATCCAAATAAATTTAAAGGGGGAATATCCTGTTTAGCAATGCATGTGCTTTACCACCACTTAAATAAATATAAAGATATTCGTTGTGATATGTATTTTTTAGAAAACTATTCCCAAATAAAAAATAAAGATGCCATAGTTATTACCCTACAGTATGAGAATGATTATTTCAACATAGTTAAAATAATAGAAAAACTTAGAATTAACAATCCAAAGGCTATATTTATTGGAGGGGGTCCCTGTAGTATTGCAAATCCCCTGCCTTTAAGTAATTTTTTTGATGCATTTGTAATAGGGGAGATTGAAGATAGCAGTATTATGTATTATTTAATTAATGGGGAGAGGGATCTAAAGGGGGTTTATTATCCAGAATACCATGGTAGGAATAGGGAGGATTTTAAAAAGATAAAGAGGATATATCCCAAGAGACTTGGTATAGTGGATTATCCAATAGTTCAATTTACCCACCATTCAGGAGCCTATGGAAAGGCCTTTTTATTGGAAATAGGTAGGGGTTGTCCAAGGAGATGTAAGTTCTGCATGGCCAAGGGTATATACTACCCTCCAAGATTTAGAAGATTGGAGGATTTAACTTATCTCGTTGATGAGGGATTAAAATATACCGAGGCAGATAAGGTGGCCCTCATAGCCCCTTCAGTTGGGGATTATAGGCATATATTGGAATTGTGTCAATATATAAGGGAAAACCATAATATTCCAATATCTCCATCCTCATTAAGGGCTGATACTGTAAGTGAAGAACTCTTAGAGATATTGGATATTAAGACATTGACTATTGCACCAGAGGCAGGAAGTGAGAGATTAAGGAATTACATTGGAAAGGATATATCCCTGGAGGATATAGAAAGGGTCTTGGAAATTGCAAAGATTAGTAACATAGATAGTATAAAGTTATACTATATGGTTGGATTGCCTACGGAGGAAAGGGAAGACATTGAAGAAATAATAAACCTATCTAAGAGTATTAAAAGGGAATTTAGAAGGGTATCCATTAGTATCAACCCATTTATTCCAAAACCATGCACTGAGTTTGAAAAAGAGCCCTTCAATATGGAATCCAAGAATAATATCAGATATATTGAAAAATCCCTAAGGGGATATGGGATAAAGGTAAGTTATGAAAACTTCAACTCTATGGTTGTACAGTGTGTGCTCTGTAGAGGAGATGCTTCCTTAGGAAATTTAATAAGAGAGTACAGTAAACCTAACCAATTTCTTAAGTATTTGAAGAAAGCGGGACTTTTAAGTAAGTATTTGGGACCTTGGAATAATGATTAGAATAAATAAGTAATAAAATGATAACAAAATATGGGGATAAAATAATATAGGATATTAATTAAAAAAATAAAAAATAAAATTATATTAAAAAATAAAAAAAATATAAAAAATTAATAAAAATAATTAAATCCTCCTTTGTAATATTTATTTCCTATTTTATTTTATTATTATAATACCTTATAGATTAAGTTTAAAATATTATAATTAATATATTTAACAATATTAAAAAATCCTGACGCCCAATAAACATAAAATCTATATAAGTATTAACTCTTATGGATGTTATAATATTTTCGGTGATATTTATGAGTTATAACATATTCCATTTTTCTTCCCATGAGATTAGAGATCTGATCATATCCACAGTTGCAATAGCCTTGATCTTTGCATGGCCTGGAAGGGGATTTTACATATTCAATGATCCAACGTTCTTTTATCGATTCACAATAGCCATACTTATTGTAGGTAGTAGTTTTATTTTCCATGAGTTAGCCCATAGAACTGTAGCAAGATATTTTGGGGCATACAGTGAATTTAGGGCATGGTTTGAAGGATTAGCCATAGCACTGATTTTAAAGATATTATTGGGGTTTACCTTTATAGCACCAGGGGCAGTGTATATTTACAAGAACTATCTAACTTCAAAGGAGAATGGTATAATATCCCTTTCAGGTCCACTGTCTAATATACTGTTGGCTACTGTGTTCTATATACTCTCCATTTTTATGCCCCCTTACAGTGTTATCTCTCTTATACTAAACTTTGGAGTATATATAAATCTCTACTTGGCAGCCTTTAATTTATTACCTATACCTCCTTTTGATGGCTCAAAGGTCCTATCCTGGAACCCAATAATATGGGCAATTGTGGCAATACCTCTATTATTTTGGATGTTCTTTTAAAAAACATTTAGTAATCCGTGATATTTATGGAATTTGAGCTTTGGATAAGGATAATAAAGGAGAGCATTGATAAGAGAAATATTGAACCATGGAATATCAATATTGCCGAGATAGCCGATGAATATATAAAAACACTTAAAGAACTTAAAAAATTTGATATAAGACTATCTGCAGATGTTGTGCTTGTTGGGGGAATACTATTAAGAATGAAATCCCAATTACTTTACAATGAATGCGAGATTGCATTTAAAGATGAGGAATCTGAGACCTTTTATGAAGGGGAGGCTTATGAAGTTGAGGAATACTTGGAAGACAGTGAAGACAATTACAATAGCAGTTTAAATGAGGGGCATAAGGTTAACAGAGATTTGGAGAACAAAGATTCTAAGTCCATTAAAAACAAAAAAATTAAAAAACAGATAACATTTAATGACTTAGTAAATACCTTGAAATCAGAACTTAAAAAAATTAAAAAAAGTAAAGGGAGTAAAAGAATCAAAAGGGAGATACTACTCTATGATGTAATGGAGGAAATGGAAGAGGAATATGATGTCTCTGAACTTATGGAACATTTAATTTCAGAGGTTAAAAGAGAGAAGATATTTATTTTCCAGAAAAAATTTTCCGATAAAAAAAATATAATTAAATATTTTCTACCCTCCTTGTATCTGGCAAATGAAGGCAAAATAGAGATATTTCAAAGGGATCTTTTTCAGGAGGTGGTATTAAAATATAGGGAGTAGTTTTTTTTATTTTTTATTATGGTGGATGCATAACATTTTAACTTTTATTAACTTTAAACATTTAAAGAAATAGATATGGACTTTATAAATCTTCACCTATAGATTATAACTGTAGTCTTAATTTGATATACTCCATTATTTTCCTATAGGGTTTATAATATTTATATTGGTTTTATCATATATTATTTTTTATAGGTAGTAAAGTTAATTTAATTTTTTTATAATTTTATTATTTTGTTATGGATTTAATTTAATGTTATGTTTATTATATTATATATTTTTTATTTTTTTATATTATTTATTTGGTAATTTTAACATCCTATAATTTTTTAATACGACTTAGCAAGATATACAGTGGAAGTATGAAAAAGAAACACTTAGAAATGATATTGGATAATTTAGAACCTCATCCAAAGCCAAAATCCTATTTAGAACAATATACCATAGAGGGAAAACTTGCCAGTGAGTTACTATTCTTTGCCATGGAGGATGTTAGAGATAATTTTGTAATTGATTTAGGTTGTGGAACTGGGAGATTATCCATAGGGGCAAAACTTATTGGAGCCAATAGAGTATTGGGGATAGATATAGATAATGAAACCATAGAATCTGCAAGAAATAACTTAGAAAAATTAAAGGAGATATTCACTGTATTTAATTTCAATTTAGATCCTCATAATATTATAAAAGATATACATTTTATATGTAAGGATGTTAAATATGTTGATAAAAATTATATTGATAATTACATAAATAATAAAAATACAAAAAAGATAGTTATTCAAAATCCGCCATTTGGTTCTCAAAAAAAGTATTCCGATAGGATATTCTTGGATAGGTCCTTAGAAATAGGAGATATAGTATATACCATACATAATTCCTCAACAAGGGATTTTATAATAAATTATATTGAAAAAAAAGATAGAAAAATTAGTAATATCTTTGAAAGCAGATTTAGAATTCCAAGGATTTACAATTTTCATAGTAAAAGATATATTGAAATACCTGTGGATATATATAGAATAGTTTAAAGGATTATTATCCTAAAAAATATTTATTAAATAAAAAATCTTGATTCCAAAAATCCAATAAATAATATAAAAATTATTAAAAAAATAAAAAAATAAATTATAAGTAAAATAAAAGATAGTTAAGATAAAAATAGAAATATATGATTTTAAAAACCCAAAAATACGTAAATAATAATTAGGAATCCTCTATTATTATCATCAATACTTCTAAACACTAGGGAGGTAGGGAATCCTTACAGATCTATGGCAAAACATATATATTTTAAACATATTATGAGTATAGCAATCTAACACTTAAAGGGTTTCCTTTGCACTTTCAGTGCTTAGGGGGTAAGGAGATAGTAATAGGGAATTGAATTTCTACTTTTTAAGTATTTACTATCCCCCTTTATTTTTAAGTATTTTACATTTTCTCCATATTTTAGGATTTAGTTATTTTATTATTTTTTATTATTTTAATTCTAATTTTTTATATTATTTTTTTTATATTGTAAATATATATTATATTTCAACTAAATATCATTAATCAGGGAAAATATGGATGAAGATAAAAAAAATAGTAACAACATTAAGAATAACACTATAGAATGCAACATTACGGAGAGTAATAAAACAGATAAAAACTTTCACAACCTATTGGAAATATTAAAGAAAAACTTAAACAATATGCCCACTGTTGAAGAAATATCTATGGAAAATAAGGATATTGAAACAAGGGCATTTAAGGTACTTATATCTACAATATTAAGTGCCAGAACAAAGGATGAGACCACTAGGGAGGTATCAAAGAGATTATTTAAAAGAATAAAAGCCCCTGAGGACCTAATAAATATTAGGGAAGAGGAATTGGAAAAACTTATTTATCCTGTTGGATTTTATAAAAATAAAGCAAAGCATTTAAAAAAACTTGGAAAAATATTAATGGAAGAATTTAATGGAAAGGTACCGAGAGAATTGGAGGATCTTATAAAACTACCTGGCGTAGGGAGAAAAACTGGAAACTTAGTAATTACCTTGGCATTTGATGATTATGGTATATGTGTGGATACTCATGTTCATAGGATATGTAATAGATGGGAATACATAGACACTAAAACCCCTGAAGAAAGTGAAATGGAATTAAGAAAAAAACTTCCAAAGAAATACTGGAAGATTATAAACACATTATTGGTAAGTTATGGTAAAGAAACCTGTTCTCCAATTGCAAAATGCCATAAATGTATTGAAGAAATAAAAAAGTCATGTCCCTACTATGATAAATTATCCCGTATTAATCAAATTTTAGATAAATATGGATTTAAAAGTATTCCAAAAAATAACATTCCAGATGAAAAGGGAACCTATATTTTAAAAATAAAATTAAATAATTCAAAAAATATAGTTTATGGAAAAAATAAATTGGATAGATTTGAAAGAGGATATTACTTCTATGTGGGCTCTGCCTTAGGAAATACCAACAATCTGAAAAAAAGAATAGAAAGGCATCTAAGAAAGGATAAAAAATTCCATTGGCATATTGACTATCTTTTGGAGCATGGAAGTATTAATAAAATATATATTTCAGAGAATGCTGTGGAATGTGAAGTATCCAAAGAATTAAATTTCCTTAAAAGTATAAAGGGCTTTGGAAGTTCAGATTGTAATTGCAAAAGCCATCTATTTTATTTGAAACCTTAATACCCACTAACCTTAAATCCTTAAAGTCCTTCTAGCCCATCTATTTGCCCAGCATTGAATACATATCCCAACAGGGAGGGAGGCTGTATGGCAACCCATATACTCTATAAATACATCAAGTACTGTAATATTTCCCCCAAGCCCCATGGCTCCAATACCCAATTTATTTATATCCTCCAAAAGTTCCCTCTCCAAGTTTGAGATTCTCTCCTCAGGATGTCTCTCTCCAACCTTTCTTAATAGTGCCTTTTTTGCAAGTTTTAAAGATAAATCTGCAGTACCTCCAATGCCAATGCCAAGGAGTATTGGAGGGCAGGGTTTTCCTCCAGATTTAACTACGGTTTCAAGTATGAATTTTTTTATTCCCTTTATTCCCTCTGCAGGAGTTAGCATTTTTAAGGCACTCATGTTCTCGCTTCCTGCCCCTTTGGGAAATATGGTAATTTCTATCTCCCTATTTAAATCTTCATCAAATTCTATGTTTATAAATGGAGCCCCAAGGCCTGTATTTGTTTTTAAATTCTCCCTTGTAAAAGGATTAACCACATTGGGCCGTAATGGAACCTCTTCTGTTGCTTTTATTACTCCCTCTTTTATTTTGTCTATTATCTCATTTATTTCAGAGGAATCTATGTTTTTTCCCACTTTAAGAAAAATTACTGGAACTCCAGTATCTTGACACATAGGTATTGACTTTTCCTCGGCAATATTTAAATTCTCTACAATGGCCTTTAAAGTATTTTTTGAATTTTCATTTTCTTCCTTTTCGATGGATTCAATAAGGGCCCTTTTAACATCCTCAGGTAGAGTTATCACAGCCTCCCTAAATAACTCCACTATGATATTTGGAATACTTTCAATATTTTTGTTTTTATATTTCTCCTGTTTCTTGTTATTTCTCACAATAACCACCCAAAAAAATAGAAACAATAAGATATGAGAGATATAATAAACAACAAATACTTTTTTATTGTTCTTTTTAGGAGTTTTATTGTTTTATATGTTTTCCCTTTTTTATCTTAAATATCTTTTTCTTTCTATTTTTTGATTATAGTTGATGGTAATGCAATATTTTATTTTTTTAATTATTTTTATATTAAAAAATTATACATGAGGGGAAAAGGTGTTATATTGGTCATATTGCAAAAATTATATAAAGTATTCATTTTATATATTATACTATTTCCATCATGGCAACTTGGAGAATCTATTACTATATTATTATATAAAATTAATAATTTATTAATTCATAAATACATTGCAGAAAAATAACAGTTAATTTTTAAGTTAATTAATTTACGTGATAAAATGCATAAGGAACAACTTATGGAACTTCATCAATTCTTTGTCCATGTATATAGGGAATTAGTTCCTAAAGATAATAAATGTGAATTTATGGAAATCTACAAAAAATTGGATGTTAAACCCCATCATATCCATAAATTAAAAACTGAACAATGTGCAGCCATTTTTTTATTATCTGCCTGTATTGCCAATTATGTGTCTGATGATGATATGATTTCTGGAACACTATCTTTAAAATTATTGGAAAATGCCTTTAAATATATGAGTTCCAAATCCAAAAAATATGATAATGTTAATAAGTACGTGGAATTGTTAAGGGAGAAATATGGATTTAAAAACTAAATCAAGGTATAATAAAATATTGGATGAAGTTCTGTTGGATATATCCCCCTCCAATGATGAAGAAAAGGAAGAGAAAATTCTATCTAAGAAAATAATAGAAGAATTATATAATATACTACATAAGGAAAATTTAATGGACCTTATAGAGGATATAGTACAAGTAGGATCCACTGCAAGGGGCACCAACTTAAAAAATGACTATGATATAGATATTTTTGTAAGATTTAAAAAAAATATAGATAAGGAAATATTAAAGGAAACTATTTTAAAAATAGGAAAAAAAGCAATAGAAAACTTAGGAGGAAAATATCAAATAGAATATGCTGAACATCCCTATATTTCAGGAAATATAGGGAAGTATGAAATAGATATAGTTCCATGTTATAAATTAAATTGGATGGAAAAAATAATATCTTCTGTGGATAGAACTCCCCTTCATAATGAGTTTTTAATAAATACATTAAAAAAACATCCCTTACATAATGATGTAAGGTTATTAAAAAAATTTTTAAAGGGACTTGGTATATATGGCTCAGATTTAAAAAGTAAGGGATTTTCAGGATATTTATGCGAACTTTTAATAATTCATTATGGAGGATTTATTAACACACTAATTAATGCCCAAAGATGGAGAATAGGGGAAAAAATAATATTGAATGAGATATATAACCTGTACAATATGGATAAAAATTCCTATAAATTTAAAGATTTCGAGGACCCCCTCATTGTGTATGATCCCGTAGATTTAAATAGAAATGTGGCAGCAGCCCTTAGTAGAGAAAATTTTTGTAAGTTCATATTTTATTCCCATCAATTTTTAAAGAACCCATCTAAGGAATACTTTTATAATTACAATGAAAAAATAATTGAAAGAATAAATAATAGGAATAAGGGCATACTAATTACCCTATGTATAAGGAGAAATAGTGAGATTGTAGAGGATATAATATACCCTCAAATGGAGAAGTTGCAGAGAAGTATAAATAAATTTTTAATAGAAAATGACTTTGAGATTATAGAGTATGGAACCTATGCCAATGAAAATATATGTTATTTATCCTGGGAATTTTTAGTAGGGGTACTTCCAAATGTTTATGTTAAGGTGGGGCCTCCTGTGTTCAGTAAAAGGGGAGTTGATAGTTTCATAAAAAAATATGAAAGGTGCTTTATTAAAGATTGCAATATATGTGCCTATGTCGATAGAAAGTATCCAAACATATACCTTCTTTTTAATGATATTGTATCTGGAAAATTAAAGGGAAAAATTAAATACCCCAAGTATGTATCTCCTGAAGGAGCCACTATTTATGAAAATATATTTGTAAATCAATATTTTTCAATCATAAATATGAATAATAAAAAAATTATTAAAAATTATTAAACCTCATTCCTATTATCAACAATTACAATCAAATGCATATCCTTTTAAAACTTATAATTTACAAATTCAACTCCTTGCAAATGAATGTAGATTATATAATTTGAAAGATCTAACAATCCTCCCTTCAACTTTCTGCTGTATTTAATGGATACTTCTCAGAAATATTATCCTTCATAATCTTTCAAGTATGTTCTTTAGAATATTTTACTAAATATATTTTAATTTATTGTATTTAATTCTATTTAAATTAAATTTTATGAATGTGAGAGTATGGATACAATTCCAAAAACCCACCCAAGATATAAATCACTAATAAATAGGGAAAAGATAACAAAGGCATTTGATGAAGGGATACTTGCAAAGGCTGGACTTATTGCCCATGGTAGAGGAGAGGCCTTTGATTATTTGATTGGAGAGGAAACCACCAGCATGGCTATGAAAGCCATAAAAACTGCTGCTGCAATGTTAGTACTGGCTAAAAATCCAGTTATTTCCATTAATGGCAACACTGTAGCCTTAGTAAGGGAGGAGATTGTTAAACTATCTGAGGAATTAAATGGTAAGATAGAGGTAAATTTGTTTTATAGAACAGAGGACAGGTTAAAAAACATAAAAAAATTTTTTGAAAGTAATGAATCCATTGGGAAAAAGATTAATGAGGGTAGAATAAAACTTTTAGGCATAGAGGATGCCAATAAAAAAATACCTAACTTGGATAGTTTAAGGGGCAAGGTTTCTGAAGAGGGAATTTACTCGGCAGATGTGGTATTAGTGCCTTTAGAGGATGGGGATAGAACTGAAGCACTTATTAATATGGGTAAAAAGGTAATATCTATAGATTTAAACCCCCTTTCAAGAACTGCACAAAAATCAACAGTTACCATAGTAGATGAGTTAACAAGGTGTATTCCGTTAATTACTAAATTTGTTAGGGAATATAAACATTTAAACAAAAAAGAACTTTATGAAATAATAGAGAAATATGATAATAATCAAAATTTAAAGGAAATATTGCACCATATCTTCAATAGATTAAAGAATATTTCATTGTAAAATAAATAATATTAATAACGCACAGTGTAAATATAAAATTTAAAATTAAAAGCAAATAATTAAAAAAATAAAAAAATTATATTAAGAAAATAATAAAATAAAATATAAAAAATAAATAAAAAAGAAAAGGAGTTTATAACTAATAAAAACTCCACAGGGAATAAAGGAGATATTAAGAAAGACAAAAATCTAAAAAAGACATAAGGACCCTTAAAAGGTTTTAATTATATCCCTAGGTGGGCGAGTGTTAAAAAGTAGCGGATTTAATAGGGGTTATAATATAAGGCTATTCCTATCTAATAATGGAAAAGTGCCATAAAGTTTAATTCCAAAATGTAGGAGAAAGACCCTCTAAAGTACAGGGATGTAGGAATGTTAAAAAATTAACTTAAAAAAGTTAAAAAGTTCTTAAAAATAAGTTAATGTCGGTACTCGACTAATAATCAAATGGTGCAATAAAATAATAAATAATTAAAAAAGTATATTAAAAATAAAATAACTGTGATCATTACAATATTAGAGGGATTTAACTTGTCAGAGGTTTTTGAACTTTTAGGAATATTTTTGGCAATAATACTATTCCTTGGATTTGTTGTAGTATTACTTGCCTTAATATTGGGTTATTTCTTAGTTAAAAGGAATAAACTTCTATTTCCTAAATTATTCTTATACATTATGGATAATTTTCACTCTATGCTTTTGAGAATATATCTATTAATAGGTACTGAGGATACCTTTTATAAAATGGGAATAGACTTTTACAATAGGTATTACCAAAATAGATTTGATAATGCCAAGAGAAAAGTACTTATACTTCCCCACTGTTTAAGGGATTTAAAGTGTCCCGCCAAATTGGGGACAAATGGTATTCAATGTGTGTTTTGTAAAAAATGTCCTTTGGGAGATATTATCAAAGTTGCTAAGGATAATAACTATTATGTATATATTGTCCCAGGTTCTACCTTTATAAAGAGAATATTAAAGGAAAAAAGGCCTGATGGAGTTTTTGGAGTATCTTGTTATAGGGATTTATTCCAAGGTATGAATTATCTATCAAGAAAGAATATAGCAGTTCAGGGACAGGTTCTTTTAAAAGATGGCTGCATATGTACTACCTTAGATTTGGAGGAGTTATTATATAAATTAAAAAAGTAATCAAAATATATTAAAAATTAAAAAATGATTATAGTTATTTTTAATCATAAAAATAATAATTAAAAAAATATGGATATAAAAAAAATCTAAGAATCTAAAAAATTATGATGATATAAAAAATAAAGTAATAAAAATAAAATTAATATAAAAATTATTTTTTAAAAAAATTGTATAAAAAATCCTCTTTAACAAAAAAAATATTTCAATATAATATAACAATATATCTTTTAAATGTAGGATATTAAGAAGAAATTAATTTTAAAAAGGTTAATAAAGTATATATCCCTTATGTTTAAAATTTTTAGAATATAAATTCAAGATATAACTATCTCACTACAATAGAATGATAATCAAATAAGAAATTAAAAAAATTAAATATAAACAAGGTGATATAAACATGCTATCAAAGATTAAGAACACACTAAAGGGCATAACAAAACAAAAATTGGAAAATGAAAATGGTACAAAGTATATAATGTTTGGAGGGAAGGGAGGTGTAGGAAAAACTACCATGAGTGCAGCAACTGGACTATATTGTGCAGAACAGGGATTAAAAACTGTTGTGGTATCGACAGATCCTGCACATTCATTGAGGGATAGTTTTGAACAAGAATTTGGCCATGAACCAACTAAGGTAAATGGAGTAGATAATCTCTATGTTGTGGAAATTGATCCTCAAAAGGCCATGGAGGAATATAGAGAAAAATTAAAGAGCCAAATCGATGAAAATCCCATGCTTGGAGGTATGTTAGAGGAACAATTGGAAATGGCTTCATTATCTCCTGGGACAGATGAAAGTGCAGCCTTTGATGTATTTTTAAGATACATGGACAACGACGAATTTGATGTGGTTATATTTGATACTGCTCCAACAGGGCATACTCTAAGATTCTTAGGATTGCCCGAGTTAATGGACAAATACATGACAAAGATGATAAAGTTTAAAAAACAGATGAGCGGAATGATGAAAATGATGAAAAAATTAATGCCCTTTGGAGGAAAGGACGAAGAGATAGACTATGATAAAGCATTAGAGGAAATGGAGGTAATGAAGGAAAAGATCACTAAGGCAAGAAAAATATTGGGAGATCCCAATAGAACCTCGTTTAGGTTGGTTGTAATCCCTGAGGAAATGAGTATTTTGGAGAGTGAAAGGGCTATGAAGGCCCTTGAAAAATACAATATACCAATAGATGCTGTAATTGTAAATCAGGTTATTCCAGAAGATGTCGAATGTGATTTCTGTAGATCCAGGAGAAACTTACAAAAGAATAGATTGGAATTAATAAAAGAAAAATTTGGAGACAAAGTTATTGCCCAGGTGAATTTACTAAAAACCGAGGCTAAGGGTATTGATACCTTAAAAAGAATATCTGAAATGTTATATGGAAAAGTAGAAAAAAATAATAATTAATTAAAGTAATTTATTAATTTTTTATATAATCTTTTTTATTAAATTAATTCCCCAGTGCTCTATCTATAACAACATCAACTATTCTATCATCATCTCCCATAGGTTCCCTATATATTATTTCTATGCCTTCAGGAATCTCAAGAACCTCATCCCCATGATGATGGTGATGATGGTGATGGTGATCATGTCCATTATTATGGTCATGATCTTCCTTTCCATTATATATGCCTAAGATTTTTGGAATATCTCTTTTTGTATGATTCCCATGGGCTAAGAATACAGGCACCACAATAATTCTATTGGCTCCATTTTCAATGGCCTTTTTAACGGCTTGAGTTATTGTTGGCTCATTGAATTCCATCATGCCAACTTCTACGATAGGATATATATTTTTTTTCTTTATTTTTTCTGCTATTTTGGAAACAACATCCTTTGAATAAGGTAATCTACTACCATGACCTATTAGAATTAGGGCTTCCATACTATACCTCTTTTCTTCATACTTTTTTCAATATTATTCATACTGATAATTTATAACTCATATATATATCTTTCGAATACTTAAGAGTTTGTGGGAATATACTACATAGAATGAAGAAACTATTAAACCACTTAGATTAGGAGAAATAACTTTAAAAGGTAAATAAACCCAACATATTTTAATAAGTATTTTAGAGTTATTGGGACATAAGTTTAATATAATTATTTATTAATCATAATAAAAACTACATTCCTTCAATTTCGTTTATTAAATTTATAGCCTCTTTGTCATTACTTTTTAGGGCAATATCCCTTATTTTTTTAAGAATATTCAAATTTTTATTTGAAAGTTTTTTATATTCCTTACAATATTCTATTATTTCTCTATAATATTTTTCAATTATTTTTTTATTATAGGAAGATAACTCATAGGCAATAATACCCCTTATAACAATTTCACTGGAGAACAGGTATAGGGGATGAATCCATATTATAGTCATGTCACTATCTCTTTCAACTATATTCTCTATAACATCTAAGTCCATAAAAACATCGGCATATATAACAAAATTGTAATATTCCATACCATCCAATTTTTTTAAATTTTCAATTTCTTTATCAACAATTTCATAAAAATCTTCAAGTTTTTTATCCAATTCTTCTTCAGAAAGTTCAGTCCATTCTAAGATTCTCTCTCTGTGTTCATATGTCATAAATTTACTGGGCATTATAACTTTGTAGTTCTCATCCACTTTGAATATATATCCATTCTCAGAGGCCTCTGAGGAAATAAATATTTCAATAATATTCTTAAAGTAATTATCTAAATTAACTTTTTTAAGAATGTATTTTCTCTCTTGGGCTTCAAATGATAGTAAGGATTCACAGTCCTCTAAGTGTTCTAGTGTTTTTTTCTTCCCAGTATTTTTCTCTATAATGTATAAATCTTTAAATATCACTTCAAAATCACAGGATCTTATCAAATCCTTTGAATACTCGTCTAAATTCTTGTAAGTATCAATTAGTATTTTTTTTATTAATTTTTTTGAATCCATAATTTCACGTAATGTCGCCTATAACCTTTTTGTAAAATAGGATTTTAATATAACTAGGTTTAAATATATATAGTTTTTTTAACTGAATATTTGGGTTATATTCTATCCACCCTTTCTCAAATACCACCCTTTATCAATAATATTTTTAATAACTTCTCCCTTATTATAATTTCCAATACCTAAGAATTCCTTATTTTCATTAAATATACCTATTCTTCCAGCACCATTTAACTTTAAAATTGACGATTTAAATATATCCCTGCCATATAAAAATAAAGTTTCGCCCTTTTTGTTTATTATGGCATAATTTTTTACAATATTCTTTGAAATCAGATCCATGCCCTCTAAGGATATTGAAAATTTAATTTTATTTTTATTTTTTCCAAAGTTTCCGAATAAAATGCCTGCTCCATATATTCTTTTAAACAATTTTAAATATCTTAAAACACCATCTGTAGAGTATATTACATTGTATCTGTCATTATCATATAAAAGATAGAGATTTTCAAAATTAAATTCCTCCATGCCTTCTTTATTTAGATAGTTATTCAATGTAAGTTTAATACATTTAATCTCTTGATTATTTAATTCCCTATGTTTCATATTTTCACAATCTCCATTATTTTAATAAAAATTAATAATCAAAAAACCTCGTACAACAACTCCTCATACCTGTTAAGTCTTTAATAACTTATATTTAATCTTGGGAAAGAGTTTCTCTTTAATAAAGTGATTATAAACAACCTTTATAACTCCCTTGAAGTGAAGATGCAAGAATTAGAAGTATGGGTTATACAGGGATATTATCTCCCCATTAGCCTTAGATAGATAGTGTTCATCTACAATGATTTGATTAATTCTTTTATTCTGTCTGTCTCCTTAATTTATTTTTTCACTGGATTAATATTTATATAAGTTATTTTATTATATGTTATTTTTGATGGGAAGTAAGGCATATTAAAATAATTTAGGACTATAAATTAATTAAAAAATAATTCCGGGATAATATGGATCCTTTAAAACACTATGAAAAAATTATTCAAAGAAAATTTAGATACAAGGATGCAATAGACCTTTGGAATGAAGGGGATGCCTATGATTTACTTTATTTAGCCTACTTACTTAAAAAATATTATAATTATAAAAGCAATAACTCCACCCTTAAAATGGATTTATGCTCCATAATAAATGCAAAATCTGGAAGATGTTCTGAGGATTGTATATTCTGTTCTCAATCCATATACAGTAAATCAAATATTAAAATATACGGATTGAAATCCAAGGAAGAGATTGTAAGATATGGAAAATATATGGAAAAGTATAGTAATAGATTTTCCATAGTGGTTAGTGGTAAATCCCTGAGTAATGAGGAGTTTGAAAAAGTATTAAATATTATATATGAGTTAAAAGAAAAAACCTCCCTAAAAATCTGTGCCTCTTTGGGGCTACTTGATAAGGATAGGTTAAAGGAATTAAAGGAATATAATGTTAGAATACACTGCAATTTGGAAACCTCAAAGGATAATTTTAAAAATATATGTAAAACCCATGATTATAAGGATAAAATAAAAACAATAGAATATGCAAAAAGATTGGGATTGGAGGTTTGTAGTGGAGGCATATTTGGTATTGGAGAATCCCATATAGATAGAATTAAAATGTTCCAAGAATTAAAGGAATTAAATGTTAATAGTGTGGCTCTAAATATAATACATCCAATAAGGGGCACAAAAATATACGATTTAATTAATAACAAAAAAATAAAGGAAATTACCCCTATGGAATCTTTAAAATCCATAGCAATGGCAAAAATATATATGCCAGATAGAGAAATACGCCTATGTGGAGGTAGGGAATATAATTTAAGAGATATTCAAAGTTTGGCTCTATTGGCAATTGATGGTCTTATGATAGGCAACTATTTAACCACAAAAGGAAGATCTATAGATGATGACCTTCAGATGATAAGGGATATGGGATTTGTATGCTAATGGAAAAGTATAGAAAATTAAAGGAGTATTTTAAAGGAAAAATAACAATAGTGTCTTACTCTGGTGGGATGGACAGTTTATTGGTATCCTTAATGAGTAAATACCATAGTATATATACCCTTGCCCTAACTATAAATAACGGATTCTTTTTAGAGGATACCATCAATAGAGCCGTAGAGTTAGCCAAAAAATATGATATAAACCATAAAGTTGTAAATATTAATTATTTAAAAAATAGGAGAATAATATCCCAAATAAATAAAAACTTGGACAATAGATGCTATATATGTAAAAGATATATGGCTGAGGCACTTATAAAGGAGAGGGATAATTTAAAGAAGGGCAATGAATTAAATAATATTCCTAAGGGTAATTTAGATACTAAAAATATAATTGTAGTGGATGGGACAAACTATGATGATTTATTCGAGGATAGGCCTGGTATAAGGGCCTATAGGGAATACAATATAAGATCCCCCCTTGCCGAATTAAAGATAGTTAAGAGGGATGTTAGGGATATGCTAAACTATATGAAGGTTCCCATTCCAAAGGAGGACTCCTGCTTAGCCACAAGGATATTAAACCCTCCCATTAATGAAAAAAAATTAAAAATGGTTAATGAGGCAGAGGACTTTTTAAATTCTTTTTTAAAAATTAATGGTTATCTTAGAGTGAGACTCTTCCATGATATTGGTATTATTGAGGTAAATAGGGATGAGATTTATAAAATAGTGGATATTATTAATTTTGAAATAATAAGTAAAAAATTTAAAAATATAGGATTTAAAAAATGTACTTTGAGAATAGATAATATTTAAAATAGGTGTTTATATAATAAAAAAAATAAAATAAAAATAATATAAGTAAAATACATAACTTTAACTTATAATTTATAACTTAAAATAAAAAAAATAGGGTGCGATTATGGAAAGTTATATCCAAAATTTATTTGCTGATAGAATAGGAGGAAAAAACTTTGGTAAGGAGGATGTAATTTACAAATTTGAAAAAATAAAAAGAGCAAAGATGGAAGCAAAAAAAAGATTCCCCGATGTGGAACTAATAGACATGGGTGTAGGAGAGCCTGATGAGATGGCTGACCCTGAAGTTATAGAGGTACTTTACAATGAGGCAAAAAAGCATGAAAATAGGGGCTATGCAGATAATGGAATACAGGAGTTAAAGGATGCTGTTCCAGATTACATGGAGAAAGTATATGGAGTTAAAAACATAGACCCTGTAAATGAGGTAATACATTCCATGGGTTCAAAACCTGCCTTGGCTTATATAACCTCTGTATTTATAAATCCTGGAGATATTACTCTTATGACAGTTCCAGGATACCCTGTAACTGCTACCCACACCCAATGGTATGGAGGTAAGGTTTATAACCTTCCCCTTCTTGAAGAAAATGGGTTTTTACCTGATTTGGAAAGTATTCCAGAGGATGTAAAAAGAAAGGCCAAGATACTTTACTTAAACTATCCGAATAACCCAACAGGAGCCCAGGCCACTGTGGAGTTCTATAAAGAGGTTGTAGATTTTGCAAGGGATAACAACATAATAGTGGTTCAGGATGCAGCCTATGGAGCCCTTACCTACAATGGCAAACCCCTTTCATTTTTATCAATAGAGGGAGCAAAGGATGTGGGAGTAGAAATACATAGTTTTTCAAAGGCCTACAATATGACTGGTTGGAGATTGGCCTTTGTTGTTGGAAATGAGTTAATTGTAAAGGGATTTGCAACAGTTAAGGATAATTTTGATAGTGGGCAATTCATACCTATTCAAAAGGCAGGAATATATTGCTTAAAACATCCTGAAATTACAGAAAGAGTTAGGAAGAAATACGAAAGAAGACTTAAAAAAATGGTAAATATATTTAAGGAGTTAGGATTTGATGCCAAAATGCCAGGGGGGACCTTCTATCTCTACTTAAAAATACCAAAGGGTATAAAAGAAGGTAAAACCTTTAAAAGTGCCGAGGAGTTTTCTCAATACCTTATAAGGGAGAAACTTATATCCACAGTACCTTGGGATGATGCAGGAAGTTATATAAGATTGGCAGCCTGCTTCCCAGCATTTAAGGATGGGGCAGTATCTGAAGAGGAGGAAGATAGAATATTAAACGAGGTAAATAATAGACTATCCGATATTGAATTTATATTTTAAAATTTTATTTTATTCTTATTGCTATTTTTTTAATTTTATTATTCCTATTTTTATTATTTTATATAGTATATTATTTTTGTTGCAATGTTATATAATTACAAATAAATTTTTTATTATTCCAAATAATTATTTAATGAATGTTATTATAGTACGAATGATAATTAATGTTATATTTATTATAATTTTATCATTTATTGTTATATAATTTATACATCCAGGTGAAATTATGAATATAATAGTGATAGGGGGAGGAACTTCAGGGCTACTCTCTGCACTGGCTCTTGAAAAAAAGGGCCATGATGTAACAGTTATAGAAAAAAATAAAGTTGGTGGCCTCTGTAGAAGTGAATATATTGATGATGGGTATACTGTTGATATAGGAGTTCATGCCATTACAATGTTAAATAATGGTCCATTAATTAGGTTGTTAAAAAAGTACTCAAAATACATCCCAAATTTTAGACCCTATGGGGATTATTATGTTAGATTAGATAAACTATACACCATACCTGTTTCCATGCAGGAATGGACCACTACTCCCATAGTTCCAAATAGGGATAAGATACTTATTACCACAAAGATGATAGATTTAATGACCTCTGGTTTTTCTAAGGAAACCTCTGTTTATGATGTTATTAAGAACATGAATTTAAGTGATAAGTCCATAGATTTTTTTAATACTATATCCTACTTTTTAAGTGGTGAGGATATTAAAAAAACTCCATTATGGAGATTATTCACAGGGGCAGGTTATATTCCGGAGGATGATATTCTACCCTTCATATATGAAGATTTAAAAATAAATCTCTTAAAAACTGTGTTATTTAAAAAAATAAATAAGGAAAGAATTAGAAATATTTTAAATGATGGATTTTTAAACTCCATAAGGAGTGGATCCAAAAGATACATAAGAAAATTTATAAATAAACCAAGATACTGGACCCAGGGCTATCCTATTGGTGGAATTCAATCACTATGTGATTCTATACTTTACTCCCTAAATAAAACAAAAATCATTGAGGGAGAGAAAGTTATAAAAATCCTTGAATACAATGAAAATGAAGAAAAATCAGGTTATATTGTTGAAACTGACAGGAACAACTACTATGCTGATGTTGTAATATACTCTGCTCCCTCTAGGCTTCTTCCTAAGATTGCAGAAATAGATGAAATTAAAAGGAATAAAGATAAATTGGAAGGTATAAAATTCACAAAATCCCTAACTGTATGGATAGGTCATGAAAAAAATCCCCTTGATTACACTGGCTCAGAGATATGGATAGATCATCCTTGCTGGGCTACTTGTGTATCAAATTATGATAAAAATTTAGCCCCTCCTGGAAAGCATTTATTGGGATTCTCCTTTGTAAATACAAAAAAAGAAGAGGCTCTAAATATTATTGAAAACAAAATAAACATAAACATAGATAGAGCCCATATGATCCATTTTCAAGAATGTATTCCTGAACAGGCCTCCTGTACCGTTGGACAATATTTTGTTTATCCAAAAATTAAGGATAATTTTTATGTTGTTGGAACAGATGCTGATCCAAGGAGTATGGGTATTACAAGGGCAGCATACTCTGTTGAGGTAATGCTATCTGAGTTTGATAATTCATTTAAAAAAATAAATATGGATAGATAATATAACTAAATTATAATATATACCTTAATAGATATACATTCTAAAATATATAAAAAACTATAAAAATTATGAGTGTGAACTATAAATAGCAGTATTACATAAAAATATTTTTTAAAATCATATTATATTAAATTTAGAGGTGATTTTATGAGCGTAATTATTGACTATGATAAATGCAAGGGACCAGATTGTGCAGAGTGTGTAAATGCTTGTCCTATGGAAGTATTTGAAATAGAGGATGCCAAGGTAGTAGTTGCCAACGAAGAGGTATGTACATTCTGTATGGTTTGTGAGGATGTTTGCCCAGTAGGGGCAGTAAAGGTCAAAGATTAATTAAACTCATTAAAAATAACAATAAATAATATGTCTCATTAAAGACAATATTATTTTAATGTCCTAATTTGTTTTAAAACTTTTATTACTTTTTATTAAGTTATTATTTTTTGTCAATTTTTAGTATTGAAGTCTTACACATGACATCTTAAACTTATAAAAATTTATCTTCATTCAATTCTTCTACATTCAACGGAGATTCTTTAGAAGCATGATTTTATAATTGCATTTTTCTTTTATAGGTTATTTATTTTTTTGTATATATTATAGAGAGACAATAAAATAATAATTAATAATTACATGTTATATAGATATATAATTATAGACGCAGTAATAATTCCAGAAATTAGGCCTAATATGGCATATAAACTATAATTTATTGATATTTCGTCCTGTATTTTTTCAGAAGTGTTATTTGTAATGACCGTTTTGTTATTATTTACTCCCTCATTGTTGGTAATATTCTTTTCATAAATATTGATGGTAGGATTTGTCTCTTTCTCTGCCGTATTTCTTATACTCTCTTCAGTACTACTTATATTACCTGATATGTTATCTTCTATATTTTCCTCAGTATTGTCTTCTAAGGTGTTCATAGTTGTTGATTCATTAGTAGTATTGCTTAATATTTCATCCTTCTGCTGTTGATTAGAGAATGCTATCTCAGTATTATTGATCCTATATAAAGTATACATTTTTATATAATTTATTGGACTATTATATACTACATATTTTACACTTACTACTATTGTGTATTTATCCATACTATTATTTATTATCTGGCCAGAAATATTTATATAAAACTTATTATTTTCTTCAATATAGGGCATATAGATTGCGTTTTTTTCAAATAATATTCCATTACTTTTTAAAGTTAGATTAAAATTATTAACGGGATAATTAGGTTCAAATGTATATTCAAATAATATTTTAGAGGTATTATCAAATATGTATTCTGGATGTATATTTATATATTCATAACCATAGCATGTTGTGATGGATATTAATACAATAGTTATTAAAAATATTAACTTTCTCATATTATCCCTGGCATTACTTATAATTTAATTTAAGAAGATGTATTAAATAATACATTTAATAGATTTTTAAATGTAATCTTATGTTATTATTAAAGAATATATATAAATATGTAATGCATTTATTAATAAAAGTAGTTATAAAAACGTTTCTAAGGTGGCCTGTTTTAAATTGCTCTTTTTATCTTTGGTTTTACCATTATTTTTCTTATAGTTTTTGTTAGATAATTTATTATTTTTTTTACATAGAATATTCTCTGATTTATCCATATTGGATTCAACTACAGTATCTCCATTTTCTTTAGAATCCCTATTAATATTTTTAATATCTTCCAAGTTTTCACTGCCAATATTTTCCACTGTATCTATACTAAACCCATTAGATAAGGGTGATTCCATATTTCTTTTTTCATTTTCTCTGTCTTCAGTTTTTTTACATTTTATATTTTCTTCTATTATATTATATATTTTTTTGGCAATCTTTTTATCTGTTAAATATTCCAATTCCTCAATGGTAAATTTATAAAATTCAGCAATTTCTGCTGCAACACTTTGGTTATATTTACAAATAATACGTAAGTATATTAAATCCTCTCTGGCTCTTTTGGTGGATACATGGGATTTTGATTTGATTTTAGATAATATTTTTTTTAATAGGGCCTTGGAACCCTGTTCTTTACTAAGTTTTGTAAATACTGTTGGCCTAGAGTATGAAGAAAACCCCCTATATTTCTCCCTCTTAGCAAGGGCCACTCCTGCAGTCATAAGTGCTGAGGCATATTTCCAAAGGCCATAATTCTGTCTTTTATGCACTCTACCTAAGAATACATCTGCCTTTGATAGGTAGTCGTAGGCCAGGGCAATGTCCTCATTTTTTTTATATTCCCTTGGAATATTTTCGGCAATCCATTCCTCAATGGTTTGAATATCCTCTTTTAAATCATAGGTTGTAGATAGGGCAATATCATAGTGGGTAGTTTTCAATATGATTCTTATTGCATCAAAGATATTTTTTTCAACATCCCTATCGTGTAAATCCTTAGCACCCTCTCGGTTTAAATCTCCCCCCAGGGCAAGGGACTCCAAATCATTAATCGCAGCCCTAACATCTCCCCCAGCATGTTTGGCAATTGTTTTAAGAATTTTATCATCTACCTCTAAACCCTCTTTCAGTAATATTCTTCTTAATAGAGGTACAATAGAATTGGTATGCACTGCACCTATTTTTATAACCTTACAGGCCTGCCTTAAAGGCCTAAGGGATGGTTTATAAATATCATTTGCCGTTAAAATTAATGGATTTTTTGCTATCCTTATTATTCTCAATATTTCCCTTAGTCCCCCCTTATCATAGTTTCCAGATATTCCATCCACTTCATCCAAGATAATCAGTGTTCTTCTTCCAGAAAGTGATTTGGATATTGAGGCATTTCCAACAACCTGTTTAATAATGTCACTATTTCTCTTATCACTGGCATTTAATTCAATAACCTCAAAGTTGTAGTCCCTTCCAAGGGCTGTTGCCAAGGTTGTTTTACCACAACCTGGGGGGCCAACAAGCAATACAGGTTTTGTGGTTTTACCTTCAATGTAATCCTCAATCCATTTTTTTAATTCCTCCTTTACTTTATTATTACCAACCACCTCCTCCATAGACTTTGGCCTATGTTTTTCGACCCAGCTCATAATATCACCAAGTAGTAGAATATTAATAAAACCTTAGTCTCATCATTTATTAATATAACTAATCCTTTAAAAAGTCTTAATTTAAAGTTTACATCGACTTTAGGCAGAAGGATCCATAGAATCAGTTTTTCTTCTCGAAATAGAAGATAATGATCTTTTTCTGCACTAATACTATCAAGGACCCTGTTAAAAACTAGAACTTTTTTGTAAGTTATTATTCTATAATTATTATAAATTGAGTAGATGTTTACGTTAAGTTAGTAAGTCTAAATTAAAAAATAATATAATAATATATAAAATTTTTTTAAAATGCAATAGTTAAAATAACTTTAAAAAATAATAAAAAATAATATTATAAATATATATTATGGATTTATTATTCTATAATAGGCACTGGCAAGCCTAACTCCTTTCTGTGTTCAATTTCTTTAATGTTCTTTTCCTTCTTAGTTAATGCAAGTTTTTTAAGTATGCCCAGTCCAAATTTGCCTTCATCAATAGGCTTGGTTTCTAAATAGCCCCCATCTATCATTTTTTTAATAATTTCCTCCCCCTTCTTAGTTCTTAAAAACACAGAACTCCAACCATCTGGGCTTCCAACGGAGCCTGTTGAAATATCTGCCAATTCTGCAGTATAGTCAGTACAAACATGGCAGGCTATCTGTTCATAGGGATGGGTTTCCTTCAACTTAACAGATTTTGTTTCTCCCCACTTGGTATATACCCAGAATTTACCCTTTCCAATATCTGTCTTAACAACATCCTCCAATCTTGCACCACAAAGTTCCTCTACCACTGTTTTCATGCCATTATAAGGAAAGTTTTCCATACAAAATATACCTATGGTCAATGCAATCTTATCTGTTACATGCCTTAATCCCACTGGATATTTAATGGCCTTTTTTGTGGATATTATTTGACAGGGAGTACCTACAACCCCAATCTTATCACAACCATACTCCCTAACAGCACTTTTCAAAAGACTTATATTTGGACATACTGTATATTTTGTACCTGCTGCTTCAATAACCTCTTCTGGTGTTGTGGCAACCTTTGGTACAGGCTTAAATTTCTCTCCCCTATCTGCAACAATAACCCCATCCAATATGTTATTTTCCAATCCATAAATGAAAGTGGCAGAAACTATCCCTCCATCCTGGGATTTTTTTAATATCCTTTTATCTGTGGCCCTTGCTGAGATTATACTATTATACTTTCCAAAGGGATCCATAAATTCACCTCTATAATATCAATTTCTAAGTAAGAATTAATAATTTAAATAATAAATAAATTAAAATTTATTATTCTCCATCCAATTGGCATACTCCTTTGGGCAATTCAATTCTTGGGCATTGGAAGGAACACACTCCACACTTTATACATAATTCAGAGGATACTAAAGGCCTACCCTCTATCATTTTTATGGCCCTTGTAGGACAGGAGGCAGCACAAACTCCACAACCCATACAGAGGGATTTATTTATAACGTTGATTATTAAATCACAGCCACAGGCACCTCTTTTACTCTCAGCGTATTTAGCAAAGGGGCGTAAATATTCCATATTTCCATTTAAAACTGCAGTGATTACATTAACTATTAATTCAGGAGATGGAGGACAGCCAGGTATTGCCAAATCACATTTTACTACTTCAGTTAGTGCAGAGAAGGAACTTTGGACTGGTTTTGGCATCTGTCCCCCTTTACAGAATCTTGTAATACCTCCAACTGCTGAGCATGCCCCTAATGCAACTAATATCTTTCCCTTTTCTCTAACCTCTTTTACAATCTCCATGGTATGGTGATCATCAAGACATACTGCCCCTTCCACCAATATTACATCAGCATTAGGAATCTCCCTTGCATCAGCCAATGTTTGACAATATACTAAATCTATACTGCCTAAAATATCTATAAGTTTTTCATAGGTATCTGATAAGGAAATTAAACATCCACAGCAACTACTTAATTGTACATGTGCCACAGTTACCATCATATCTCCCCCTAAGTATTTTAATTTAATTTTGTTCAGTGTTACATCTTATTTCCTTTAATATTATCTCCACAGCCCTATCCACAGCCCCTTGGACCTCTTCACTTAATCCAATAAACACATCAGGCTCAGAGATATATTTGGCCTGACAACCTATTACCTTTAACTCAATGTTGTATTTATCACATACCTCCCTTAAAATCCCTGCAAGGGGCCAATTATGAATATCCAATTTATCATGATTGGGGTTAGGTAAATCCTCCCTTTCAAGTATTTTTATGTCCCCTGGGTTCAAACCATAGTCTATTACATCCACAACTATCATTTTCTTGGTTTTTGAGGTCTCATCCATTAGTGAAAGAACCTGTTGAGGTGCCCCAGCACCAGCATCTACAAGAGCCACTTTTTCCTTTTCCTCTTCAGATAGTATTTCCTGAAGTTTTTCAATCACATGGACACTAAAACCATCATCTGCAAATAATATATTGCCACAACCTAAAACCATTATTTCCTTAAAGTAGGATAGGGTTAAATCAGGTTTCTCCATGGTATTACCAATTTTAAATATCTATTTCTGTAGTTACCTATTTTTTTGTTAATTTTTATTATTGATTTTAATTTATTTTTTTATTTATTTTAAATATATGGTAACTATCAAAATTATTAAAATGCTCTCAGGTCCATAATAGTTCCCTTTGAGCCTTAAATCTTTCTTACTTCTATTACTTCTTTACTTTCCTCATCCCTTACAATTATGTGGGTTGCACATGAGGCTCATATATCATAGGCACGCATTATAACTTCGGCATGTTGATGGGGATAACCCTCAATTGCTTTTTCAACTATAGGGAAGTTCCATGTTGATGCAGCAATTATTTTATATGATTTAATCTTTCCATCCTTTCCAACCTCTGCAAAATGGACATTTGTGGCCCTTGGAGCCTCATGAACACCAATTCCAGAGCCATCCTTATATTCGGGAGTTACCTTAGTCTTTCCATTTATATCCAACTCATCAAGTATTTCCATGGCCCTATAAACGGCCCCTAAGTTTTCCTTGGCCCTTGCAATGTTTATATCCATTGCACTTCCCCCAATTCTAAAGTTCCCAAATTTGGCCATTCTTGCCCTTGGTCCCCCCTCAACAGGAACCCCTCCATAAAGGGGTATCATTACTGAAGTACTCTCGGCAATCTTTTTATCTTTATAATATCTCTGAGGAGGTATCTCCACAACACTATCCCATTTTATATCCTCTTTATCTCCAAAGGTTGTATGGGAGGCTATGTATGGGTATTTATGGGCTCCTAAATCTGGGATACCAATTTCTTCAAGGTATCTTTCAATTAATTCTGTATATGCCTCATACATCAAATAGGCATCCTTTTCATACCGTTTTAATGCATAGTACAACTTTGCCTTAGCCCTTTCAGAAATATTTGTTCTCATACCTCCTATTACTATGTTGGGAGGGTGTATTCCTTCTCCTCCTACAACATCTACAATTAATTGCCCAACTTTTCTCATTCTCTGAATGAGTTTTATAACATCAACTCTTAATTCCTTCTCCTCAGGTTTTATAAAATCATCGGCAGTTAATAGATGATGTAAAGGGTGGGAGTGCATTCTATTTCCCAATCCAACTAACTCCCTTAATAATCTACCATCCTTAGGTATTTCACAGCCAATTGCATCCTCAATTGCCGCACAGGATGCTATACCATGGGTAGTTTGACATATACCACATATCCTCATAACAGCAATTGGGGCAAATTCAGCAGGTCTTCCTACTAACATAGTTTCAAAACCCCTAACTGGGGTAGTATTTATATAGTAGGCTTTATTTACTACATCATTATCTTCTACTTCTAATATTAATTTACCATGTCCCTCATGCCTAGTGGTTGGCGTAATGTTTATAGTTTTTGCCACAGAAATTCACCTCCAAATAAAAAAATATTAACAGATTTATATTAAAATTAACTCTATATAAATTAATATTTTTAAATATCTAAATAGGGGCCTTTAATATTTCAAATCTTAAAAAATTTGGATTTTTAATATCTATTTAATATGTATTAAAATAGTAGTAATAAAAAAATAATAAACTTAAAATAAACTAAAAAATATAATAAATACTAATAGATAATAGATTCAAATAAAATCATTTATAATAAGTATAAATCCCAGGAGATAAGGTCCTTTATTAAAAGAAATTCTATTTACTCTTATGATATTAGACAAAGATCAAGTATTCAATCCTCTTTACATTAATTTTTATATTTTTCCAACAGTATATTAACTATAGTTTCTCCACTGTTACCATCACCAAAGGGGTTTATCCAATCTCTACTTCTATTCATCATACTATCCACGGCCCCTATAATGCTCTCAACATCCTCTACCTTAACAAGCATATTACTTCCAACCTCTAAGGTTTCAGGGCGTTCTGTGTTTTCCCTTAGTGTAATACAGGGAGTTTTTAGAATACAGGCCTCCTCTTGAACCCCTCCACTATCAGTTATAATTAATTTAGCATTTTTTTCAAGTATTAGAAATTTAAAATAACCAGTGGGCTCTATTGTCTTTATATTTTTATCACTTCCCAATTTATTTAGTAGATTGTATTCTCTTAATTTTTTTAGAGTTCTTGGATGTATTGGAAAGATTATTGGTATATTGTAATACTCTGATATCTTCAATATTCCATTTATTATATTATTTAATCTTTCTTTATTGTCTGTATTCTCCGCCCTATGAAGGGTAAGTAAAAAATACTCTTTATTTTCAGGAATGACTTTCAAAATATCCTCAATAATCTCCTTTTTACTCTCTACGATTTTAATATTTTGAAGAGTAGCATCTACAATGGTATTTCCCACTACAAAAATGTTTTTCTTTATCCCTTCCCTTATAAGATTCTCCTTTGCATTTTCTGTTGGAGGAAAGAGGTAGTCGGATATATGGTCAGTTAAAACTCTGTTTATTTCCTCAGGCATACTTCTATCATAACTTCTTAAACCCGCCTCAATATGAACTACCTTTATTTTCAATTTTGAGGATGCAAGGGCTCCTGCAAGGGTACTATTGGTATCCCCCTGAACAATAACCATCTCAGGCCTTTCATTGATCAAAACTTCTTCCACTCCTTCAAGCATTTTTCCAGTTTGCTTTCCCTGAGATGCAGAGCCCACATTTAAATTATATTTAGGTTTTGGGAGATTTAATTCCTTGAAAAAAATTTCATCTAAGTATTTGGAATAATGCTGATTTGTATGTATTAAAAAATAATCAATATCCTTAGTTGAATTATTTTTTAATTCCCCCAATTCTCTTATAATCGGAGATAATTTTATTATTTCTGGACGTGTTCCAAGAACTATTCCTATTTTCATTTAGAGCACCAAAATATATGTATTTTTTATATGTTAATAGTTAAGTATATAACACCTTAAACTTATATCTAAGAACTTTAAAAGAAAAAGAAATATTATAAACCTTATTAACTTTTTTTATTTTTTATTTTTTTAATTATATTTTTAGTTATTTAAACTATTTATTATTACTTCTCCCTCCAAGAGGTGCCATCCCCTAATAATTTAACCTTAAAACCTACTTTTTTCCATAGATTATGATTTAGAATATTTTTAGTGTCCACCACTATTTTATTTCTCATCAAATTATATATATTAAGAACATCCCTTTCCTTAAATCTTTTAAATTTTTCATGATCTGTTAAAACTAAAATACCATCTGAATTACTAGCACAATCCTCTAAATCATTCAATGGATAATCAAAGGTTTTTACATAAGGATCATATATAGAAACATTGAATCCCTTTGATATAAGATATTTTATAATCTTTTTTCCAGGGCTCTCCCGAGTATCCTCTACATTTCCCTTGTAGGCCACTCCAAAAATACTTATTTTTGGGTTAGATATATTCATCCTTTTAAATTCATTAATTATCAAATCACAAACATATTTTGGCATATTATCATTTATATTCCTTGCAGTCCTAATAAGTTCTGCATTGTTGGATATCTCCACCATAAACCAGGGATCCACGCTTATACAGTGTCCCCCAACCCCTGGCCCAGGATTCAATATATTTACCCTGGGATGTTTATTTGCAAGATTTATGGCATCATACACATTTACATCTAAATCATTGCATATCTTTGCAAACTCATTGGCAAGGGCTATATTTACATCCCTATATGTGTTTTCCATTAATTTTACCATTTCTGCAGTGGTAGGGTTTGTTAAATATATATTGCCCTCCACAAAGGAGGAATATATTTCCTTGGCCAATTTAGCAGATTTTTTGTCTATTCCCCCTATTATTCTGTCATTTTCCACAAGTTCCTTTAATATATTCCCTGGCAATACCCTCTCTGGACAATAAGCCATGTATATTTTTTTATTTAGGTATTTAAATATCTTCTCTGTGGTCTTTGGAGGGATTGTACTTTCTATTATCAACAATTTACCATCACGTAAATATGGTTTTATATTATCTATGGCACTGTAAATATAGGATAAATCACACTTTGGATTATTTTCTTCCCATGTTACGGGTGTTGGAACACATATTATATATGCATCGGCCTCCTCTGGTTCTCTTTTAACCTTTAAATTTCCAGAATTTATGGCCCCCTTTACAAGGGTCACTAAACCTGGCTCATTTATTTTTAATTTCCCATCTTTTATGGATTCCAATCTATCTCTATCAATATCCACCCCTACCACATCATAACCATAATTTGCAAGCATTGAGGCCGTTGGTAATCCAATATACCCTAACCCAATTACGCATATTTTTTTTATGTTTTTATCATTAATGTTTTCTTTGTCATCATTAGCATTGTCTTTGTCCTCTAAATTCATTTAATCACCAATGATAAAAATAATATCTCTTTATAAGGTAATTTATTCCAAAATATATTAAATTAGTTATAATTGTCCATTATTTTCTTAAATAAATTAATTTTTAACTTTCCTACACTTATAGATGTTTTACAATTAATATATTTTAAGGATCCTTATGTTTTTATATATTTCTATCTTTTTGTATCTAAAAATCTTCTATTTAGATCTCCCTCTATATTTGTTTTATATTTGTAAATTCCTTTTTTTTATTTTATATGTTTATTCTTTTATCATTTTTATTATTATAACAATTTTTAATAAATTCTAATTTATATTATACTCAAACACATAAACATTAACTTTAATCTATAGCATAAATAACAATTAAAGGACAAGACATAAATAAAGAGGACTTGTCGTTAATCTCCTACCTTAGATAATATAACTTTTTAATCACACAGCGTTGTCAAAGAGTTCTGCTCTTTCCCAATACTCAGGAGCATAAGGAGAATAATTGGGGATTTCTAATTTTTAAGTATCATTTTTATTTATTTCTTTGAATATTTAACATTTCCTAATTTTGAGATTTTAAATTATTATCTTATTTTATTTTTTATTTTAACTTAATATATCTTTTATTATTCTTCAATAAAATTTTTTAATTTTTAATTTTTTTAAATTATTTTTTTATATTGTAGATATATGGTTTAAGAAATTATATTCCTGGCTATAATTTATTTTTTAATAATGTCACTATTCTATTTTTATTTCCATCTCATTTTCTAAATAATGACCTATCTAAACAATTGAATAATTTACTATATATTATCTATCTTCTTCACTAAGCATTATTTTTTGTTTTAAAAAGTTTTTTATAAAGGGGTTCAGCCCAGGATGCCTCAATAACTACACTTAATAATATTGTCATAAATGTTGCCACAAGTAGGGATCCTGCTATCTCATGGGGTGTAAGGTACTTTGTAATTTCAGATGGAATAGCCTGAGGATTAGATAGTATTGTGCCATATACTGTGGCAGATAGTGCCGCTGGTACAACTCCCCTGGGGCCCTCTAATGCAAAGTATAACCTTTCCTTTATTAAATTTGCAGGGGGAAGGGTTGTTGCGATAAATACCCCTATTGGACGGGCTATGAATATTGAGCCTAAGGCACATATTAATCCAAACATCCAGTACTGTGTAAGGATGGCCAAACTAATACTGGCTCCAAGGAATATGAAAATCAATATTCTAGATATGGTGGATAAATCCTCACAGAATCTTACAATACCTTCCACACTTTTTGTCTTTTCCGGGTATTTTGTAAGGGTATTACCTAAGTAAAGTCCCATTATGGCAACAGCCATAAACCCACTTATTCCGTAGCCAGTTAGGTGTGGGAATATCTCCTCTCCAAAATACCATAATAACATAGCCAATCCAATAAGTAGAGGGATTACATATTCCTTAAATTCACACTTTAAAAATATCTTTTCAAATATCTTTCCACCCAATAGCCCGAGAATTACTCCTCCAATGGATAGGGTTATAAAGTCAATCACTGGATTTAAGGATTTAGCCAAACCTATTATGGCTAAAACTATTGTTGTGGCAACAATGCCCAGTGGATCATTAAATACACTTTCGGCTTCAAGGGTTATTGCTAATTTTGGATCTATATTAGATTTGGAGAATATTGGCATAAGGGTAGCAGGATCTGTAGCACAGGTTATGGCCCCATAGAGATACCCAATGGGATTAAATAAAGGGATACGAAATATCATGTTGTAAATTACACCTGAGACTAACAATAACCCAGTTAATGCAATGGTATCCAACTTTAAAACAGTTTTTAAAACCTTTTTTAGCACTATCCATCTCATCTCAAAGGCTCCTCCTAACAATATAATTATTAACCCCATATTGGCAATATATTCAAAAATACCTTGGGCATAATCTGCAGATATGATATTTAAAAGGGGTCCCACTATCAATCCGAATATTAAAAGTAATGGAATATCAGGGATATTTATCTTTTCCCCTATTTTTGCAATAATTGCTCCAGATATTAACAGTAGTGAAAAATATCCCACGACAATACCTAATTCCATGTAAAAACCACCATTTATTTTATATAGTTTAGATTGTCAAAGTATAGTTTATATCATATAAAAATTTAATGGTTATTTAAATACTTCAAATTTAACTATATATACAAATAACTCATATATGAATAACTATTGATAATATATAAATAACTATTGATAATATATAAATAACTATTGATAAAAAACTAAAAAATAAATAATC
>DQSV01000082.1 GCA_015663075.1 Methanothermococcus okinawensis
AAAATATAGAGATTATAAAATACAGAATTTGGCCTTAAAAATTATTTTTATACTAATATAAAAAAATAAAGAGTAATTAAGAAAAAATAAAAAATAAAAGATTTTAAAGTATCTAAGAAGGAGTAAACACATTAAAAAGTAAAAATTCCTCTACTATCCATAGTATCCTAAGCACGGAGAGTAGGCAGAATCCTTTACAAAATAAATTATTAATTACAGTAGGCTAAGGCAAGGACTTAAAGTATTTCTTCTTATAATGTTTTATACTTTTTATTATTTTTATTATTATTGAATATTTTTATTTTTATGTTAAGATTATGTTTAAGATGTTATGTCTTTGACCATAATATAAAAAATGGTGATATTTTGATACCTGATTCATTAAAAAAGGAGATACTTATTATAGGATGTGGCAATCTACTCTTTGCAGATGATGGTTTTGGATACGAGATAATAAAAAAATTGGAAACCATGGAACTACCAAGTAATGTAGAAATCATTGATGCAGGAACTGGCGGCTCCTATTATCTAATGTCAATATTGGATGAAGAATCTTCTGTTAAAAAGATAATATTGGTGGATATTATAGACTTTGGATTGACACCAGGCACACTAAAGAAATTAAGTATAAAGGACCTCCCAAACATTGAAAAATATAACTTTGATGCCCATGATGTGCCCCTTGCTCCCTATCTAATAGAGGCACATAATAGAGGCATAGATGTTGTAATAATTGGTTGCCAGAAAAAAGAAGTTTCCTGCCCAGATATAAAATTGGGATTATCAAAGGAAGTTAGTAATGCCCTAAATGGAGCAATTGAAATGATTATGGAGGAGATCCATAATAAGTAAATTTTATTACTACATGTTATTAACTATTTCCTTGGCATATTCCCTTGCAGATTCTCTTTTCTCACTTAAATCATTTAAAAATTCCGCTATTTTTTCATAGCAGTATTTTTTACAGGCCCCACATGTAAGTTCTCCAGATTTGCATTTATCATATATTTCCTTAAGTTCTTTATCATCCTCTGTTAGATGATAAACATAGAATTCATAAACTACACATTCCTCTGGAATTCCCCCTAATTTTCTTTGTTCTTCTAAGGTTTCCCTTCCTCCTGTTTTACAGGACATTACTTTCTTTTTAAGGGATTTAGAGGGTTTATCACTTAAAAATATGGCAGTATCCTCTTTGGAGGAACTCATTTTACCTCCTAATAATCCAGTTATAAACCTGTGATAGGTGGAGGATGGAGGTATGAAATTAAAGTCCTTAATTCTTCCGGCTATATCCCTAGTTAATCTTATATGTGGATCCTGATCTATACCCACAGGTACCAAAACAGGCGTTTTTTCCTCTAATTGGGGATGAAGTATATCTGCCACCTGAATTATTGGGGCAAAAATATGTCCAATATTTGTATCCCCACTGAAACCATATATTCCCCTCATTTCACTGAAATTAACTCTTCTGGCTAACTTCATGGATAGGTCTTTAACAACTTCATTTTTTGACTGTAAATAAATATCTGTATCCTCTAAGTTAAGCCCTAATGCAATATAATTGGTAATATATTCTTCAATTGCCAATTTTTTAGTCTTTTCAAAATCCATGCCTCTTGCCCAATAGGCCTCTAAATCGGCTATTGGTATATATATTTTAACATTATATCTTTGATAATATATCAATTGATCCACTATCATTTTGTGGCCAAAGTGCATTTTACCAGAAGGCATCATGCCACTTACCACTGCAAATTTCTTTTTTTCATTTATTGATTTGATTATATTTTCAAAATCCCTATGGCCAAAAATTACTCCCCTTCTCATGAGATAATGAGGATCCTCTATTTTGAGTAATGCATCTTTAAATGGCCTTATTCCGAATTTTTCCATGGTTTTTTTATAATCAATATCCTCTGAAACATCCCAGGGGGTAATCAATATCTCACCTAATATTCTGTAATTTTATTTTAAATTAATTTTTTAATAATTTTATTAATTTTTTTAAATTATTTTATTTTTTCTTTTAATTTTTTTTAACTTTTTATTTTCATTACAATACTACATAATTACAATTTTTTTGATTTAATAATATCCTCTGGAAGTTTTGAAGCAATATCGTGATGTTCAGCAAGTCCCAAGGCTGCTACAGCCCCTACTATACCTTCCTCTCTTTCAAATATTTTAATTACATCAATATTATTTCGTATTGCTACTGCCAGTGCTCCTTCCACTGAAACCATGCCTTCCTTTGCCTTATTTGTAAATATTTTCATACTCTTTGAAGGAGTAATTCCATAGTATATGGCCATTGCAGTCTTATCTGAAAGACTTTTTTCCATAAGATAGTTTTTAATTACTTCCTTAACCTTATACTTGTATTTGGGGAATATGGCAAAGGTTAATGCTATGGATACGCAATTCTGAGTTTTTTTAGGATTTTCAGGATACAATTGGACTATGGTATGATCTATATAGTACCCAAGGCCTTTTTTTTCAATATATCTCCCTATTTTATCAGCCAGAACCCATGTGGCTCCCTCTTCCTTAGTATCAGTATCATCAATACCTACAATTAATTTTTCCATTTTTGGAGTAATTATCATCCCCCTTCCAAGTTTTGAGCCTCCTCCCTTTTCAAGTATTATGGCATCTATTACATTTTCAGCATTTTTTCTTAATTCAATGCCAACTCCTGCTCCAGCCAATCCAGCATAGAGAATATGGACATTGCCATCTTTTATATAGGCCTCTTCAATACCTGCTGCTGCTAATGAGGGTATGAGATTTAATTTACTTTTATCAATTTTTAATATAAAATGATGTATATTGCCCTCCCTCCATGCTGAAATTATAATGGGCGATGTTCTCTCGTATTGATAGATTAGCCATTGGGATCCATTTGGGCAGGGATGCTCCTCTACAAGTTCTATAACTCCCAATCCCTCATCAACCATGGCTATTATTCTTTTATAGGTTGTATTTTTCTCAGTATCCCTTAGGGATTTATCTTCTAATTTATTTTTATTGTCCAATCTCATATATTATCTCCTACTTATATTGTACATTTTTTAATTTATTGTTTTATTTATTATTTTTTTCTTATAATTATCTGTTCTATTCTCCATTTAAGTGCTGAATTATTTTTTCATATATGTGGTTATTTATATCCCTCAAATCTTCAACATCATTCAAGTTAATATCAAATTTTTTTATTCCATAATTTAGAACTATCAATTCTAATTTCCACTCAACATACTCTAATTTCTTTTTAAGGTCCTCTATCTTGGAGTAAATTTCCCATTTTAAGGGTGTATTGATATCCATTTTAATATATTTTATTTTATTAATAAGATCACTTAATTCCTTATAATTTAATACTATTATCTTTTTATTTTCATTTAATTTATCCAATTGGAGTTTTAATTCATTTAATATATTTGAATATTTTTCTAATTCCTCATTTAAGGATTTTCCATTATCATCTATAATTATATTTCCTGAACAATCCTCTAAATCCTTCAGTGTTTCCTCTAAGATTCCTATTTCATTGCGTATGTCAATGTATTTTTTCAAATAATCTCTTAATTTATCTACTTCTTCATAATTTTTATCCTTTAAAAGTATTAATTCTGCAGCCCTTTTTATGTTGTTTATTATCATCACCCCTCTATGTGCATATATTATCTGATAGATTTTTATTTTTGGTTATACTTGATAAATACCTTTTAAACTCAATTTATAATATAAAAATAAATAAAAATAAATATTTAATAATAAAAGTATAAAAAATTAAAAGTAAAATATAAATTTTCAACTAATATTTCAAGAATTAATTGCTCCTTTAGTGCTTAAGGGCCATGAAGAGAAAATGAGATTATTCTTAGAGAAAATCCCTCTAACTCTTCCAAGCTTAAGAGTATAGGAGATGCATATTTTTTGCTTTTTGAGTATTTATTTATTTTCTCTTAATTTTAAAATCTTTTTTATAGGTATTTTTATTAATTTTCATTCTTTAATTTTTTTAAATTATTTTTTTTATTTTTTTTATTTTTTTAATAATTTAATAATTTAATAATTATTGATTTTTAATAGTGTTATTTTTATGGAATTAGGTTTTTACTTCCAAATATCTTACATATTAATTATCATAATTTACATGCCTTATATTTACCAATAAACCATGTTTGGCTTTTTTCATTTCAAACCCGCTTAAAATGGCCCTACCTACTCCAACAATCCTATCCTCATAAATAATCACTACCTCATCATTTACAGATATATTTTCATCACAATCCTTAAGACCAGGAGCAAATAATGATCCTTTTTTAATTTCAAAATTAACCTCAACCCAATTTATTTTTCCAAGTAATTTACCTCCTTCATAGGTCAAGACAAAAAGACCATTTTCTGGATTTAATGAGCATATCTGTACTAATTTATTTTCCCTTTTAATAAAGAATTTTTTATGTTTTCCTTTAATTATTACATCCTCTGGAATAAAATTTTTATTAAATTGAAACTTTGCAAGTTCCCTATAATTATGAATAATTTGCATTTTTCTATTTTTTCTTAAATTTTTCTGGTTTTCATTGTATTGATTTTTTAGGTTTTTCAAGGTATTTTTTAAGTTTTCAAGGGATTCCAAGGATATGGGATTGCCATTAGAGGTTATAATATAATCTCCGTAATTTTTATAAGTATCCTCATCCAGTATATCCAAATAATGATCAGGTAAATGGCATATGATATTTAAATGGCCGTATTTTTTACTTGCATTTTTTAAATAATTATTTAATTGACTATTAATAAACTCTATCTCCTCCAAGGACCATTTACCTGTTACTGGTATATCATAATTTACTACTCCCTCAAGGGCCCTGGGAACTATACCATAGGGGGAGGTAATAATAACTTCTTCAACAGGATAATTATTAGAGTTTATTGCATTTATAAAATACTTATGGGATTTTGAATGGGAATAGGGCTTTTTAGAGGAACAAGGTAATAGAACTATGGTATTTGTAAATACCTCGTAGTTTTTTATTCTCTCAATATATTTTTTTACTTCAGGAATGTCGTTTTCATCAATGGATACTATTATCTTCTTTCCCTTTGATAGTGGAATATTTCTTAAGTCTGGATTGTATCTTTTATAATTTCCTCTAAGGTATGGATCCGATAGAGTAGTTTCTTCCACTATATTCCTTAAACAACCTTCCTTTATGCCATATTTTACTTCGTTTAGTATTAGATTGATTATATTTTTATTATGGTTTAATATGTTGCTATTACCTATAAAATCCATCTCGTCTCCTTCCCTTTCTTTACTATTTATGGGTATTAGCCTATTTTTTGTAAAGTAATATCCAAGGGAGGCATAGTAATGAGCAGAGGAATAATCAAAGTAATCCACTCCTAAATACACCAAAAGGGGAATTTCCCAAGGTAATGCATTGGGAAAGTATATTGCAGTGTTTGGGGAAATTATTTCCCGCAATACCTTTATTAGTTGAATAAGTTCTTTTCTTTTAATTAATCTTCTACTATCTCCTATTATCACTAAGTCAGGATTTAATTCAATTAAATTATTGATATCAATAGAATCTACATATTTTCCAAAATTAACAATATAATAAGTAATACTCTTATTTTCAAGTTCAAAGATACCAAAGACCTTTTTTTTATTATTTATAGTTAAAGTTCCCATAACTTCCCTTGGACAATCAAAGGGTATCCTTAATAATGGGGGGGTTATTCTATCCCATATGTTGTTATCAATAATCTTAGGAGTGTATTCTTTATTTTCAGAGGTTTTATATGTTTCTTTGCATATTCTACCAATATCATAAATAATAGGTTCCAACATGATATCACAATAAAATTTTACAAGGTCTTTCCTTTCTCATATTTAAAATAAAATTAATAAAATAAAAAAAATTTAAAATAGAAAATTATTAACTATTAAAGTTTTATTACAGTTTAATGTACTAAAATGTAATTTATCTCTATATCTCTATATATTATATACCTTATACTAAAGCAAGGTTTTAATTTTAAAAGTAATAAAACTTTCAATAATGCCTGCAAATATAAATAGAATCGTGGAAATTAGTAATATCCTTAAAGAATCCATAAATTGCATATGTGCCAAGTATTTATTTCCCTTCAATCTATATACTATTGAGGTAAATAGAACTATCCCTGCACTACTACATAGTAGTAAAGCAGGAATCTCTATAATACCATGGGGCAATATAAGAAGTATAAATATCAATGGATTACTAATATATAGAACATAGGCCAAAATAAAGGCATTAAATGTTATAGGTAGTATTGAAAACATGTTTGATAAGTATATTAACATACCTGTGAATAGATTATGAGTTACTATCGTGAAAAATATATCCATTTGAGACATGTTAGTAATATCCTTTAAATTAAGATAGGCCGAAAATTGAGTAAGTACTATTTTTCCAAAGTTATTAACTAAAGATATATTTAAGACCATTAAAATATAGGAGATAATAAATGATGCTAAAAACAATATGCCCATACCATAGATTATTTTTTTCTGCCTTTTAAGGGCATATATTATTTCCAAAATCTCGTAAGTAGTCCGGCTCATTTTATCACTTGACCTTATGGAATTATTAATTAGACCAATAGATTAAGTTAGATTATATATACTATAATCTTTGAGTTTGTATATTATTTATAACTATATTATAGATATATATAATCTTTTGTTATATAATTATAATATCTTAAATAAATTAATTTTATCCATTTTTTAATATTTTTTAACAATAATTTTTACTTTAATGGGAGATATTATGGAAATATATAGACAAAAATTTGATTACTTGGATCCTTTAAAATTATACAATATTTTGAGGGAGGAGGGAGAATATCCATTTATATTGGAATCAAGGGATAAACATCCCTCCAAAGCAAGATATACCTACATCTCAATTAATCCAGAGTTTGTTGTAAGGATAAAGAACAATACAAAGATAGGAAATACTACAGTATCCAAGGAGAGCAATCCCTTTAAAAGTTTAAAGGAAATATATACCAATGAAATAGATAGCAATGGTCCAATATCCAACATGGATGTAAATGAAAGATTTGTGGGAGGTTTTTTGGGATATATAGCCTATGATGCCATACATAACTACATAGGGGGAGATATTGAGGAGGAATCCATCTTTGGATACTACAGGAACGCCTATGTCTATGATCATGTATTGAATAGATATTACTACCTATCTTTAAGTAATTCAGAGGAAGAAATTAATAAGGCCATGGGAATGATTGAAAGGGCCAGGAATTCAACTTTTGCTGAGGGGTCTGGGGGTTCAGAGGTAATCAAGTGTGATGCAGAGAGGGATGAATTTATTGAGATGGTTAAAAAGGCCAAGGATTATATATACAATGGAGATGCCTTTCAGGTAGTCTTATCCAGGGAGTACAATTTAAAAAGCGATCTTTCGGCCTTTAAAATATATAGGAATTTAAGGGAGTTGAATCCAAGTCCCTATATGTTTCTCTTGGAATTTGGAAAAAGGGTTTTGGGAGCCTCTCCTGAAACCATGGCCTCTGTTGAAAATGATATATTAAAAATAAATCCCATTGCTGGAACCATAAATGTTGGAAAAACTGAGGAGGAAAGTGAAAAACTGGCAAAAGTACTTCTTAATGATGAGAAGGAAAGGGCAGAGCACATGATGCTCGTTGATTTGGCAAGGAATGATGTTAGAAAGGTCTCAAAATCTGGTTCTGTTAAATTAAAAAGGTTCTTTGAGGTAATTAGATATAGCCATGTCCAACATATAGAGAGTGAGGTTATAGGGGAATTAAGGGAGGGTATGACAATGTTTGATGCAATAGAGGCCTCCTTTCCAGCGGGAACACTAACTGGGGCTCCCAAGTATAGGGCCATGGAAATAATAGATACTTTGGAAAAATCCAGAAGGAGAATATATGGAGGGGCTGTAGGATACTTCTCACTGAATAACTATGCAGATACAGCAATTGCCATAAGGATGGCCGAGATAGAAAAAAATAATATCATTAGAGTAAGGGCAGGAGCAGGGATAGTTGCTGATTCAATACCTGAAAATGAATACATTGAAACTGAAAGAAAGATGGCGGCAGTTATGAGTGCATTAAAAAAATAAATATGATAAAAAAATAATATAGATTAAAATTAAAAAAATAAACTAAAAAATAAATTTAGAATATTGCAATAAAAATAAAAAATTAATAAAAAATAAAAATAATTAAAGAAATAGGAATATAAATTACTATAAAATTTATTTTTAAAAAATTATTTTCTAAAAAATATAACAATTATAATGTATTGGAGGAAAAGAATTATAAAAAATAGTATTATAGAGGAATGATACTAAAAAGCAACAGGCCCAATGGAAATTAAATCAGGCCATTATGCTTAACTGGTGGAAATAATGATATTAATTATTGATAATAAAGATTCCTTTGTGTGGAATTTGGCCGAATATGCCTCTATCTATGATAAAATAAAGGTGGTACCAAATACTATAACTGTTGATGAGGTTAGGAAAATAGATCCCTCAGGGATTATTATATCTCCAGGTCCAGGAAGTCCAGATAAAAAAAGGGATGTTGAAAATTGCCCAGATATTATAAAAAATATCAATGTCCCAATATTGGGAGTTTGTCTTGGACATCAAATTATAGCTCATGTCTTTGGAGGAAAAGTGGGAAAAATACTTCCAATTCATGGTAAGGCCTCCATAATAAAACATGATGGAAAGGGAATTTTTAAAGGCATAAAAAACCCTTTGGAGGTAGGGAGATACCACTCTCTTGCAGTTATTGAATTGCCTAAGGACTTTGAAATTAGTGCCATTACAATAGATTGTGAAGAGGAGATAATAATGGGCATAAGGCATAACTATAGGCCTATTGAGGGAGTACAATTTCATCCTGAAAGTGTATTAACAGAATGGGAAAATAAGGAAGGCTTAAAGATTATTAAAAATTTTGTAAATATAACCAAAGAATGGAGGGAAAATAATGGCTAAAATATATGTAGATTGTAAAGATGAGGCTGGAAAAGAAATATACTATAAAATACTTCAAAGTTCCCTTATGGATGTGGTTATAGGAAAATCACTAATTGAAGTAAAAATGATATGTAGGGAGGAGGACCCATACTTTATTATTGGAGTATTGCCAAAATCCACATCTAAACCAGTGAAGTTAAGGGATATTGTATCTATTGAGGAAAGTAAAAAAGAAGGAGATAGAACCATTACCAGATTAAACATAGCGGATGAAACCTATGCTCCACAGTTATTACAGTTGATAAATATATTGGATCAACCCTCAAGATTTGAAATTATTACAGATTCTCCAATAGATTTGGATATGGTAGTATATGATGCCAAGGAGGATTTTCTATTAAAGGTTCTGGACTTTGTGAATAGGGTATTTCCAGAGGGCATGAGAATAAGAAAGACATTCTATGGAAAAAGTATAGTCATGATAGCCTCTGAAAGGCCATTTGAAGAGGAGTGGATAAAGAGGGCCCTTGAATTAAAGGAAGAATTGGAGAAGAATAATTAATTATTATATCCTATGCATGTATTTAAATATATTTTCATGCTGTACTATTATTTTTACTCCAATTTTCTCTCCAATATCATTTAATTTTCTCTCTAAGGATTCAAAATCCTTATTTGATTTTGATATGTCTGCAAGCATTATCATAGTAAATAGATCCTCCATAATGGACTGTCTTATATCCAAGATATTTACATTATACTCTGCAAGTGCTGTTGCTATATTTGCCACAATTCCTGTTTTATCCCTTCCAGTTACAGTTATGACAACCTTTTCCATTAAATATCACCAAAATTTAATATTTTATTAATATTTTATCAATAATTACTATTTTATCAATATTTTATTAATATTTTTTAATAATTCATTTTAATTGCTTTTAATTATTAATTATTACCTTTTTTAATGTCTAATTACTTTAATTTATTTAAATTTTTTATAATTTTTTTATTAATCATCTAAAATATTCTAATGGGAAAAATGTTTTAAATCAAAAATATCTAACTCCTTTCCCTTTTTACTCAAATGTTTTTTTTCAGATAATAGTCCTGCTGCATCGGCTCTACATTGCTGACATGCTCTAAATTGATGTAAATATTCCTCGCATTTATCTCTAACATTACTTATTTCATCACACTTTGGGCGTCTAAGGCCCTCCATTTTATACATGGGTATAAGGGGTATAATATTTTGAATATATGCTATATCTTTAAATTTTTTGGCTATGTCTATAATATGATCCATGTTAATTTCTGGTATTAATACAGTATTTATCTTTACAACCAATCCTAAATCATGGGCTCTTTTAACTCCTTCAATTTGATTTTTAATAAGTAATGAGGCTCCCTCCTCTCCACGATATACCTTTCCCTCATAATAAACCCATTCCACTATATCCTTAAGAATCTTTGGATTTATGGCATTTACAGTTACAGTTACTGTCTTTACATTTAAATCAGCAAGTTTTTTAGCATACTTTGGAAGCAATAGTCCATTGGTAGATAGACACTTCACTAAATCTGGAAATTTATCATTTACAATCTCCAATGTTTCAAAGGTTTCCTTATTAAATAAACTATCACCTGGACCGGCTATACCTACAACCTTTAAATTTGGCATTTTTTTAAGTAGATCCCTTAGATAATCCTCCACTTCCTCAGGCTTCATAATATGTTTTGCCACGGCAGGTCTTTCCTCACAACATTCTTTTCCTATGCTCCTTCTACAAAACTTACAGGCAATATTACATTTAGGAGCAACAGGTAGATGAACTCTACCTACTTTATCGTGAAGTTTCTCATTGTAGCAAGGATGAACCTTTACTACATGGGCAAATTTAGACATAAGTTTGTTTTCACCAATCTTTTTATTTATTTTATTCATTTTTTCCACCAAATGTTATCACATATCATAAATAAAAATAAAAAATTAATCATATAAGAAAATAAAAATAAGAATATGTAATATTTAATTTAAATAACCATATTACAAAATGATTTTAAATTATAATAATTATCATATTATCAATCTCTATATTCTATTTTCTATAATTTTAATTTTTTTAAGTTATGCCATAAATAAAAGTATTATAGTAAAATACATAACATTTTAAATTTATTATGAGTATATTAATCCTAATACTTAAAGGATTTCCTCTACACTTTCAGTGCTTAGGAATGTAGGAAGAAAAGAGATAATATATCTGTAGAATTTCTACTTCTTAAGTATTTAC
>DQSV01000083.1 GCA_015663075.1 Methanothermococcus okinawensis
GAGTTAAATCTAGTTAATTTGGTTAAGGAGGCTTAATCATAATATATATAACTATATATTAAACACAAAACCATATAAATCTATTATAAGGTGAAACTCTTGGGAAAAGATATTAATTTGTACATTAATGGGAAATTAATTGGATCAGTAGAGGATCCTGAGAAAATTATAAAACACTTAAGGGAAAAGAGAAGAAAAGGAGAACTTTCTCCCTATACTTCAATATCCTACAATGAGGAAAGTAAGGACATATACATTTCTACAGATGGAGGTAGAGCTATAAGGCCCCTTATAATAGTGGAAAATGGAAAACCCAAATTAACAGATAAACATATTGAAAAATTAAAAAATGGAGAAATTACCTTTTCAGATTTGGTTAAAGAGGGAGTTATAGAGTACTTGGATGCCGAGGAAGAGGAGAATGCATATATTGCAGTTTATGAAGAGGAGTTGAATGAAAAACATACTCATTTAGAGATTGATCCAATGTCCATATTGGGTGTTGGTGCAGGGGTTGCTCCCTATCCAGAGCATAACTCAGCACCTAGGATTACAATGGCGGCCGCCATGGGTAAACAATCCTTAGGAGTTCCAATGTCAAACTTAAAGTTAAGAATGGACACAAAAACCCATCTTCTCCACTACCCACAGGTTCCAATTGTTAGAACAAGACATCAGGAGATACTTGGATTTGATAAAAGGCCTGCTGGACAGAATTTTGTTGTGGCAGTTATGAGTTATGAAGGATACAATATGGAGGATGCCTTTATAATAAATAAGGCCTCTATTGAAAGGGGCCTTGGTAGAAGTACCTTTTTTAGAAGTTATGAGGGCTTTGAAAAGAGATATCCAGGGGGACAGGTTGATAGATTTGAAATTCCAGAACATGGTGTTAGAGGATATAGGGCTGAAGAGGCATATGCTCCATTGGGAGATGATGGAATAGCCGAAGTGGAATCAGAGGTAAAATCAGGAGATGTAATTATTGGAAAAACCTCACCACCAAGGTTCTTAGAGGAGCAGGATATATCATTAAGGACGAAATCCCAAAGAAGGGATACATCAGTCACAGTGAGACATGGAGAAATGGGTATTGTGGATGCTGTAATTTTAACAGAAACTAAAGAAGGAAATAGGCTGGCTAAGGTCAGAGTAAGAGATTTAAGAATACCTGAGTTGGGAGATAAATTTGCCTCCAGGCATGGGCAAAAGGGGGTTATAGGGTTGATAGTTCCACAGGAGGATATGCCATTTACAGAGGAGGGAGTAGTTCCAGATCTAATAATTAACCCTCACGCGATTCCATCAAGGATGACTATAGGACAGATCTTAGAGATGATAGGGGGTAAAGTAGGGGCCTTAGAATGTAAAAGAATAGATGGTACAATATTTAGTGGAGATGATGAATGGGATTTAAGAAAAACCCTTGAAAAACATGGATTTAAACACCATGGCAAGGAAACCATGTACAATGGAAAAACTGGAAAAAAATTGGAGTGCGAAATATTTATAGGGGTGGCATACTATCAAAAATTACACCACCTTGTTGCTGGAAAAATACATGCTAGAAGTAGAGGACCTATTCAAGTACTTACAAGACAGCCAACAGAGGGTAGAGCCAGAGAAGGGGGTTTAAGGTTTGGAGAGATGGAGAGAGATGTTCTTATAGGCCATGGTGCTGCTCTACTTTTAAAGGAAAGATTATTTGATGAGTCCGATCCCTATGAATGTTATATATGTTCAAACTGTGGTGAAGTTGCAATATATGACCATAAAAGGGGCGTTAAATACTGCCAAGTCTGTGGGGAGATTGAGGATATCCAAAATGATAGAAAAATACCCTCAGTTAAATTACCCTATGCCTTTAAATTACTCCTTGATGAACTTAGAAGTATGGGGATAAATCCAAAGTTAAAGTTAAAAGACAGGGCATGAATAAGAATAGTCATTAATAAAAATAAAATAGCTAAAAATAATTGAAATATGGATGTAATATCGTAAAATAGGACGTAATAAAAGAGATAATAAAATATAAAATGAAATATAGAGTTGATTAAAATATAAAAAATTAATATAAAATTTATTATTTAAACAATTAGCAAGATGCTGATCCTACCCACTTAAAATAGAAAAATTAAGAAGATATTAACTTTAGGGTATTAATAGTCTATCCCTGAGTGTTTTAAAGTCCTAGGAAAATAAGTTAAAATAATATATTGATCATTATTAAAAAAATTAATTTTTATTCTAATTTATTATTATAATTTTAATTATTTAAATTCATAATATAAAGAATAAAAAACCATCCTCTACTGAAATGAAACACACATTGAACTATAAAATCATAATAGGTGAACTTCCCATGGATAAATATGATATCCCAAAGGAAATAGGAGAAATAGTATTTGGGTTGTTATCTCCCGATTACATAAGGAAAATATCTGTAGTAAGAATAGTTACTGCAGATACCTATGATGATGATGGTTATCCCATAGATGGGGGATTAATGGATACCAGATTAGGAGTTATAGATCCAGGATTAGTATGTAAAACCTGCGGTGGTAGGATAGGCAGTTGTCCAGGGCATTTTGGACATGTTGAACTCTCAAAACCAATAATACATGTGGGATTTGCAAAGGACATATATAAAATTTTAAAGGCTGTGTGCCCCCATTGTGGAAGGGTATCTTTAATTGAAACCAGAAGAGAGGAATATCTTAAAAAAATGAAAAAGTTAGAGGAGGATGGTGGGGATAAATGGACACTGGTGGATGAAATATTAAAAGAGTCTGCTGGAAGGAATACCTGCCCCTATTGTGGTGAAGTTAAATACAATATAAGGTATTCAAAACCTACAACATATTATCAAGTAGATAGGAAGGGTCAAAGACAGATCATGCCCTCTGAAGTTAGAGAAATCCTTGAAAAAATACCAGATGAGGATTGTCCCTTACTTGGGATAAATCCAAGGACTGCAAGGCCAGAGTGGATGGTTTTAAAAGTACTTCCTGTACCTCCTGTAACGGTAAGGCCCTCTATAACCTTAGATGGTGGAGAAAGAAGTGAAGATGACCTTACTCATAAGTTGGTGGATATTATCAGAATCAATCAAAGACTTGAGGAAAACGTAGAGGGGGGAGCCCCAAATCTAATTATTGAGGACCTTTGGGATCTTTTACAATACCATATAAACACCTATTTTGATAATGAGGCTCCTGGAATACCTCCTGCAAGACATAGAAGTGGAAGGCCCCTTAGGACAATTGCCCAAAGGTTAAAGGGTAAGGAGGGAAGATTCAGGCATAATCTTGCAGGTAAAAGGGTTAATTTCTCTGCAAGAACAGTTATATCCCCAGATCCGTGCCTTAGTATAAATGAGGTGGGAGTTCCTGAAAGAATAGCAAGGGAATTAACAGTTCCTGAAAAGGTTACAAAGTATAACATAGATAAAGTAAGGAAACTTATTAGAAATGGTCCAGAAAAACACCCTGGAGTTAATTACATTGTAAAAAAAGTAAGAACTAGGGATGGAAAAGAGGAAGATATAAAAATAAAAATAAACGATAAAAATAAGGAACAATTGGCCGAGAAAATTGAAGAAGACATGATAATTGAAAGGCATCTTATGGATGGGGATATTGTATTATACAATAGACAACCCTCCCTTCACAGAATGTCAATAATGGCCCATAGAGTTAAAGTTTTGCCATATAGGACATTTAGGCACAATTTATGTGTTTGTCCCCCTTATAACGCTGATTTTGATGGAGATGAAATGAACCTTCACGTTCCCCAGCACGAAGAGGCTAGGGCTGAGGCTGAGGTATTAATGCTTGTGGAAAAGCATATAGTATCTCCAAGATACGGGGGTCCCATTATAGGTGCAATCCACGACTTTATCTCTGGAGCCTATATTTTAACAAGTTCCTACTTTACAAAGGATGAAGCCTCCATACTATTGAGGGCAGCAGGTATTAAGGAGGATTTAGGAGAGCCAGATCTAATTAAGAATGGTGTTGAGTTATACTGTGGAAAAAATCTCTTCAGTAGGACCTTGCCAAAGAATTTAAATCTAAAATATAGGGCAAAAGTATGTAAAAAATGTGATGAATGTCAGGAGGATTGTCCATACAATGCTCAGGTGGTTATAAAAAATGGCGTGCTCATTAAGGGAGTTATTGATAAAAATGGATATGGTGCCGAGGCAGGATTGATTTTAAATACTATAGTTAAGGAATTTGGGTCCGAGGAAGCCAGAAAATTCTTAGATAGTGCAACTAAAATGGCCATTAAATCCCTAATGATAAAGGGATTCACCACAGGAATTGATGATACTGATATTCCAAAGGATGCCACTGAGGAAATTCAGAGGATATTGGATAAATCCGAGGAAGAGGTTGAGGAAATAATTAAATCATACGAGGAAGGAACCCTTGAACCATTGCCTGGAAGGGGATTGGAGGAATCAAGGGAGGCCTATATTATGCAAATATTAGGTAGGGCCAGGGATGATGCAGGTAAGGTGGCAGAAAAATATTTGGGTGAAAACAACCATGCCGCAGTGATGGCAAGGACTGGTGCCAGGGGATCCCTATTGAACATTACCCTAATGGTTGGATGTGTAGGTCAGCAATCAGTTAGGGGAGGAAGAATTTTTAGGGGATACAGAGGAAGAACTCTCCCTCACTTTGAAAAGGGCAGTTTATCTGCCAAATCTCATGGATTTGTTAGAAGTTGTTATAAAACAGGGCTATCTCCAACAGAATACTTCTTCCACGCCATGGGGGGAAGGGAAGGTTTAGTGGATCAGGCTGTTAGAACTGCACAATCAGGGTATATGCAAAGGAGGCTTGTAAATGCCCTTCAAGATTTAAAAACAGAGTATGATGGTACCGTAAGGGATTCAAAAGGACTTATTGTCCAGTTTTCCTATGGAGAGGATTGCGTGGATCCCTCCAAGGCTGATCATGGAAAACCTGTGGATTTAGATAAGATATTTGATGAAGTATTATCCCAAGAATAGATTAAGTGAAAATAATTAAAAAATAAAAAAAGAATTTAAAGATTTATAATTAAATACTACGAAAAATAAAAATTAAAAAGAGTAATGAGTAATTAAAAATGAAAAATTCCTTTATTCTTTATTTTTATTTTATTTTTTAAATATTTTAAATTTTTAAATTTTTTTATTTTTATATTATATTTTTTAATAGTTATATTTTATAATCACTACCTAATAAATGCTGCCCATAATATTATCTATAATATAGTCTTTAGTTAATATCCTTTTTATCTCACTATATTAAACTATTTTAGAGGATAAAAAATGTATAACAAAATAATCATTAGATATGGAGAAATCGGAATAAAATCCAAATACACAAGAAGGAGATTTGAACATATTCTTAAAAATAATATTGAAATAGCCCTTAAAAGATGCAACATCGAGGGCAATATTGAGATATCCCATAGAAGATTAATTTTAACAGTGGATAGTGAGGATATAAATAATTCTATCTCCATTCTAAAGAGGATTTCTGGTATTGTTTCATTTAGCCCATCCTTGGAGTGTAATTTAAATATGGATGATGTAAAAAAAACCTCTATGGAGGTATTTACTAAAGAGATAATGAAAATTCTTAGAGATAAACTAGAACAAGATAATACCATAACATTTTCTGTAAAAACCAAAAGAGTTAAAAAGGAATTTCCCAATACTTCCATGGAGATAAATAAAAATATTGGGGGGCACATAATAAAGGAATTTGAAAGTATCAAATTAAAGGATGATATATTAAAAAACGTTAATTTAAAGGTAGATCTTAAAAATCCCAAAATATACATTGGAATAGAAATAATTGATAGGGCCTATATATTTACTAAGATCTTTAAGGGGGTTGGGGGATTGCCAGTTGGTACTCAGGGAAAGTTATTGGCATTACTCTCGGATGGAATTGATAGTCCTGTGGCATCCTACTTAATGATGAAGAGGGGTTGTAATATTACCTTCCTTCATCTAAAATTGACAGATGAGGGCCTTGAAAAGGTTAAAAAACTTTTTAGCATACTTAATAATTATGACCCTACCTCCAATCTTGTGATTGTGGATTATAAGGAAACACTTAAAAAAATAGGAAAAACCTTAAAGGAGATAGGGAAAGAGAGGTATACCTGTTTAATATGCAAAAGAACCATGCTAAGGATTGCTGAGAAATATGCAAAAAAATTAGGTTGTGATGGTATTGTAATTGGGGATAATATAGGTCAGGTTGCATCTCAAACTTTAAAAAATATGGTCTTAATAAATGAGGGAATTTCCCATCTTATACTAAGGCCTCTTATTGGATTTGATAAGGTAGAAATTATAAATATTGCAAAGGAAATAGGTACCTATGATATTTCAATAAGTAAAGAAATAGAATGCTTTGCAGTGCCAAAATATCCCATTACTCAGGGAAACATTGATGAGGTTAAAAAAATAGAGGAAATTATAAAATAAAGATATTACAATATATTACAATAATATAATTTTAAATTATATTTAATCTCTTTAAAAATTCACATGCCTTACAGGTATCAGATGCAGATGGACTACCACAGTACTTACATATATCCATCTTCTTCTCCACAGGTAAATATGTTAATAACCTTTCAAAGCCTGAAATAATGGAATACTTTGTTCCAGGATGTTTATCCTCCAATTTATCCAATACCTCTGAAATTTCGCTTCTATAGGACAGTGAAGAATAAGGACAGGGTTCTTTATGATATTTAATGCCAATTAAATTAGCAAATAGTTTTACCTCGTCCTCTGGAATATATTTTAAAGGCTTAAGTCTCTTAACAAACATTGGGTTATCTATATTTTTACCCAAGATTGCCAATTTTTTAATATCCCCCTCAATATAATTCATCATTACGCCTTGAGCAATATCATCTAAGTTATGGCCTATTGCCAAGTAATTACATTTATTATTTAAAGCCATTTTATTTAATATTTTCCTTCTAATTACCCCACAGAAGGAGCAGGGATTGGTTGTAATGTTTCTTTCCTCAGATCTCTCTACGATATAATCCAAGGTACACCCCACGTACTCCTCAAATGTAGTGATATAGTAGGGTATGTTATACTCCTCGCAAAAGTCTATGGCCATTTCTATACCTTTTTTTCTAAATCCTTCTATGCCTTCATCCACTATTAGCCCTATAATTTCTGAATTTGGGATGGGGTTATAGTACTCCTTTAATAAATAGGCCATTACTAAACTATCCTTTCCTCCACTTAGGCCCATACCAATTTTAATATTATTTTTTATTATACTTTTGCCAAGGGTCCTTCTAACCTTTTTTTTTACATAACTTATAAAACATTCATCACATAGGTTTAATCCAGAGTGGCGCTGATAGTATGTAGATTCCCTTTTCTTACAGGCATTGCACATCATAGAACCACATGAATAATTTAAGTTTTATACTATTGATTTCTATATATTTTTTTATTAAATATTAAATAATAGAACTATAAAAAATTATTCTTCAGGTTCAGGGGTATTTAATAATATCTTATCTGCAACCCGTTGCTGGGTATAATGGATAATATAATTTAGATTTTTATGACCAGTCATCTTTGCTATTATTTGGGCAGGAGTATTCATTTCTGCATGGTAGGTTATAAAGGCATATCTTAGGGAATGAGTATTTATACCATAATGTCTCTTAAGCCAGTTTGATAATCTTATGGATGGTTTTTTAACATTTTTTAAGTCCTTTAAAATTGGCTCTACCTTCTCTAAATCCCTTTTTGTTATTGCCTTAGGTAGTGTTATTTTCCTATATTCTTCCTTTTTTAATTTCTCTATTTTTGCCCAGCCCACAACTGTATCATTCCAATTTATTTTATTCCTATTCTCATAGAACCATAGAACACCATCAACTGCCTCTCCAACTCTACAACCGTTTTTAATCTGTATTAAAAATATTATAAGATAGGCATACTTTTTTAGATCTTTTTTATAGAGTATTTCTTTACTTTGTATGTTCTTAAATTCATCTAAAAACATTTTAAAGGTTTTCATATATTCCAATCCCATATCCCATTTTTCCCTTTTATTATCTATGCTATCCCCCTTTTTTTCTTTTTTTAATTTAATGGATAAATGCATAAATATCTTAAACCAATATTTATAATACAATAATGATGAATAATTAACAATTAAAATAATGGATAATAATATATAAGAGAAATATTTAATTCACTCCTAACTTATAAAGTTAATAATCTATTCATTAAAGAAGTTTCCCTACTTCTCTGTGATTAGGAACATTCTTGGAGATAGATAACAGGAGTTCTACTCTTTTTATGTGATTATCTTTTTTAGACGTTATATTTATTTTTTTATTTTTAAGGCTTTTTTATTAATTGTTTATTATTTTTATAATAAATTTTATTTTTAGGATTCTCAATTTATTTATTTTAAGGTTGTTTTAAAAAATTGTTACTCTTACAAGGGGATATTTACTTTTGCCTATTATGGATAATTACTTATTTACTTATTACTTACATGTTTAATTAATATTCTTAAACTTATGTGCCTAAGTTTTACTTTGGTAAAAAATTTTTGAACCTAATGAGTATTTTATGGATTATTATTATGATAGAACTAAATGTATAAATTTATTAATGGATGTAATCGAATATATAAATCTTAGAAATAACAAAAGAATATTTTAAAAAAAATTTTTATAAATTTATATCATATTACGAATTATTAGTTAATATACACTATACCATAGTAAATCTGGTGGAACAGTGAAAAATACCTTTGTAATAACTGCTAAAGGACATCCAAATATTAAATCAACCCATAAAACTACCTTAGAGATTACTAAGGAGAATTACCTCACACCAAGGGGGGATTGTATCTTGGGAATATCTGCAAATAGATCCATGAGAGATTTTCCAGAGGAATTTAAAGAGAAACTTAGAAACTCAGATAAAATTACTGTTGAGATTACTGTAGACAATTTAAAGGAGGTTATTGTGGGAAAGGGACATAAGGACTTAATTTTGAATCATCCCACAGATATTGTAATAAGAAAAAGTGATTACCTATGTCCAAGAACCCTATTTATTAATGCAGATAAGGGAGCGAAGGATATAGATAGAAAACTTGTAGATAAATTGAAAGAGGGCTATAGTTTAATATTTAAAATAATTATTGATTAAGATAAAATTACAGATATAATTAATTAAGATATAAATACGATAGAAAAACAAAAAAATAAATGTAATAAACGATAATAAAATTATAAAAACTTGAATAATATTATTACAATCAAGAACATAAAGATATAAAGAAAAGTAGATATTTAAAAAGTAGAAATCTCATACCTTATCCCCCCATATATCCCTAAGCACTGGAAGTGCAGAGAAATTCCTTTAAGCAGGATTTCTATAATTTTTACAATAAGTCTAAATGTTATGTGTTTTATTATAATTATGGTATAAATAATAAACATAAAATTTATTATTTTAAAAAATATCATATTAGAAGTAAAAATAAATAGTAAAAATAAAAAATAATCGAAAATAAGGGGAATTTATAAAAATAAAAATCATCTAAGAAAAAAACAGAAAGATAGAAATCTAAAAAAGCATGATGGTCTTTAAAAGACTTTTACTTACACCCTCATAGAAGAAAGATATTAAAAAATGGCAAGCCCGGGAGTTCAAATATCATAGGCTATTGTATTTGGGATTTATAAAATAAAGTCTTCTAATTAACAGAAGTGCATTCCATCAAATTATAGTAATAATATGGATTTACTCTCCTTATTTTGGATGTAGAAGGATTAAAAAGTAATTGGATTCAAAAGAATAATTGACTATAATATATTTTTCTTTATCTATTAAATTTTTAAATATGTTAAAATAATAGTTAATAACAACTCCTATAAAATAAGGTGATTTTAATGTTTGCCAGGGAAATTGAATTAAGGGGCCATATAATTGATAACCTAATACTTCCAAAGGCATTTGATACAATATTGGAACTTGAAGGAGATTATAAAGTATTGGAATTCAACATAGGTAAAAGAAAAACAGATATTTCCTATGCAAAAATACTTGTACTAGGCAAGGATCAGGAGCATCTTGATAAAATCTTAGAGGAATTACAAAATATTGGGGCAGAAATACCAGAAATTGAGGACGTTGAAATAAAAATGGCTGAAAAGGACAAGGTACTGCCAGATGGATTCTATTCAACAACAAACCATCCAACCTATATAAAATATAAAGCCCAATGGATAGAGGTAGAGAAACCAAAAATGGATGGGGTTATTGTGGTATATCCCAATGAAATGAGAGCCGAGACCAAGGTTATAAGGGAGATTAAAAAGGGAGATTTAATAGTTGTAGGCCATAAGGGTATAAGGGTAATGCCTCCAGAAAGACCCAGGGAAAAGGAAGAATTATTTGGATTTATGAACTCAGAGGTATCTGCTGAAAAACCAAAGGAGGCTATCATTAAAAAGATAGCAAAGGAGATGTATCAAATAAGGGAAGAATATAGGAAAACTGGAAAGGGAGGTATAGCCTTAGTAGCAGGACCAGCACTGATCCACACAGGAGGGGCTCCGGCACTTGCAAAGTTAATTAGAATGGGATATATTCAGGGACTTCTTGCAGGAAATGCCCTTGCAACCCATGATATAGAAAGTGTTCTTTATGGTACCTCCTTAGGAGTAGATATAAAAACAGGGAAACCTATATTGGGAGGACATAAACACCACATATATGCCATAAATACCATTATGAAGGCAGGGAGTATTAAGGAGGCCGTTGAGCAAGGAATTATCAAAAGAGGTATTATGTATGAATGTATAAAAAATAATGTCCCATACATACTTGCAGGGAGTATAAGAGATGATGGACCACTTCCTGAGGTTATACCCAATGTTGTGGAAGCCCAGGATAGAATGAGGGAATTGGTATTGGACAAAAAAATGGTTATAATGATGGCCACCTTACTTCATTCCATAGCCACTGGAAATTTAATGCCTTCCTATATTAAAACAGTATGTGTTGATATTAATTCAGATACTGTAACAAAATTGATGGATAGGGGAACTTCTCAGGCCATTGGGGTAGTTACTGACGTAGGGGTATTTACTACGTTATTGGTAGAGGAGTTAGAGAGGATGGAAAAAGAGAAAATGGAAAGGAAAAAAAGAGAGTAATTTTATATAAATAGAAAATAAGCATTAAATTAGGGTTAAATAGAAATTAAATGAGGATATAAAAAAATAATTTAGAAAATCAATATAAAAAAATTTATAAAAATTTATAAAAATAGCATAATAATTTAAATTATCACTCATAATCAGACTTATTTAAGC
>DQSV01000010.1 GCA_015663075.1 Methanothermococcus okinawensis
AATTTTATAATATATTTATAAAGATCTCTCTCTGCTCCTAAGGTTATAGGACATTTAAAGAAGTGATATGGAATTTAACTTTTATATTTATTTCTTTTATATTAAATTTTAAATTATATTTTTTTACCATAATAATATTTTTTTATTCTTTAAATTTAGAATTTTTATATGTATATCAATTTTTGAAATCATAAAAAAATAATAATATTTTACAAATATATCCATTATAAAATAGAATAGTTAATAAATTGGTATTCCCACACCTAATACTTTGTTTATAATTAATTCAGTTGCTACTGAAACTAAGGATGCTATCCAGAGTATTATTACGAAGTGATACAATAGAACCTGAGGATGACCTCCATCCATTATTTTAATCAAATATGCCGAAATTAGGGAGTATATTACTAAACATGTATACATCATATAAGATATTAAGGATAAATTTCCTAAAGTAGTTATATTTATTATACTTATCATGGCTTCAGGAATTTGAAGAGAGTTATATAAATTAGTTATCATGTATGCCACACCATAGGAGGTAAACAATGCCAAGGCAAGTCCTCCACCAAGCCCATATATTATAGCAGTAAATTGCTCAACACTTTGATATTTCGACTTTCGTAGATTAATTATTTTACGAAAGTTAGTACTTATGATATCAGATGCCTGCCCAGGACTACCACCTAAGAAAATACATCTCTCAAACATTTCTGAGAACAACTGTATTAAATAACTGCATGTTTCAACACCAAACAATCTCCATGCCTTATTATTGTTTATTCTTATGACTACCCTTTTATATAAATTTTTTAAATCACTAGTTAATGGACCAAAGTCATTTGATGATAAATATTTTAATGAATCAGTCATACCCCCTCCTTTTGCATCAACTGAGTCCCCCAGAGACCTTAAAAAGTCAGGAAAATTCTGTTCTTTTCGTATAACTATATCTTCTTCTCTTTTGGCTACATATCCACCAATAAATAAAGGAGTAAATCCCAAGGTAAACAATATTTGATAGGGTATGGCTGTCAATTTTGGAATTTCTGCAATATACCTCCCCCATAAAATTACTCCCAGGCTAACCACAGTTAGCAGTATTGAAATTATTAAGTATTTTTTAAGTTTTGCATCCACTGGAGTAACCATTTCACTGGTATGCCATAGTTTATCTGAAGGCATTTTGGCCTTTACCATATATACCAAACACACCTCTAAAACTATAAACCCTAAGATTGCCAAAGTAACTGCTGTCACAAAATTATAGGGCACTATAAAAGGGGCTATAACTGCAAAAGTTACAAAAAATGCTAAGGATGTAATTGCACTAATATATATTTCTTTAAACATATCTAAGGAGTATATTGCCCTCTTATAAAATGCAGCATAGTCGTTCATTACAATAGATTGCTCCTTTAATAAAAAATCTTTAAGATCTTCACCACTATCTATAGAATATGCCATTCTGTCCAAAAAGTCAGAGAATTCACTACTTGGGGTTCTCTTGGCCATAAATCTACAGGCTTCAGCAAGGGATTGGTTCCATCTTTTTATTAATACATAAAGCTTTTTAGATTCTTCTGCCAACTGTCCAAGTTCTTCTTTTTCAGAGGCTAATATTCTCATTAGATCCTTTCTATCTAAGTCAGTAATGGATAATACTCCAAATTTTGTAATAAATATATGTAACTTTTCATTTATCTTATTTTTTTGTGTATCTAACTCTATATATGGATAACCTATTGCACTAATCAATACCAATATTGAAATTAACAATACCAACAATTTTACATATCCTGAAAAATAAGTTAATCCTAGGGCAGATAAGATTATGGATATAACAAATGCAGGTAATACATACTTAAGTAAATAATCCCTGGGTGAAAGGCCCAAACGAGATAATGCATCCAAAAACATTTTTATATCACCCCGATTAGATGGGGAATGGAAGTCCCTCCAATCCTTTTTCGTAGAAATTCCATATAATATCTAAAACTTCATAGTATCCAAAAATACCTCTGGCTATCATTTCTTCAAGTATTCTAGTTCTTAAATCCAATTCGTTATAAATCTCCCTAGGATCCTCATAACCTACTACCTTTGCAATCTTATCCTCAAGTACATAACTGTTATTAAGCCCCGTGAAATTATGCTTGTCTTCCTGAGGATCCCACTCAAATACCCCTCTAGTAATAACCCCATCTACTTCCTTATAGTAACCCTCAATTTCCTCGACACCAACAACCCTTCTTAAAAATTTACCTCTACTGTATACAGCAAGCTGGAACAATGATATATTAAGGTTATCCATAAATGTTAAGGGGATATTAATTGGATCTCCATTTAATCTTTGAATCATTTTCTTAACATTTGCAGCGTGAAATGTTGATAGTACTGGGTGCCCAGTTTGCATTGCTTGAAATGCTACAGAACCTTCAACACTCCTAATCTCTCCAACAATAATATAGTTAGGCCTTGATCTTAATGCAGCCCTTAATAAATCAAACAAAGTAACTCTACTCTCTTCAGGTCCCCTTTCCCTAGTTAGCAATTGCTGCCATACTGGTTGAGGTGGTTTAACTTCTGCAGTATCCTCACATGAAAATACTTTTGATTTTGGTTTAATAAAGGGTAAAATGGCATTTAAGGTTGTGGTTTTACCTGATGCAGTTTCCCCACAAATAAATATACTCATCCCATACTCAAGGCACAGCCACAAATATGCTGCTGTTTGAGCAGACATAGTTCCCCAACTAATAAGTTGAGTTATACTTATTGGAACATCTGTAAATTTCCTAATTGTAAATGAAGGACCCTTTAAAGAAACATCTGTGGAATATATTATGTTGATCCTTGACCCATCTGGAAGAGAACCATCTACAATAGGATTTGCATCGGATACTGGCCTACCTATCCTCTCACACATGTTTTTTAGATAATCTGCAAGTTCTATATCATTCTCCCATACAATGTTCGTTGGAAGCATGTCAAATATCTTATGAACCAGTTGGCAGTTTTGGGGCCCTATTACGTGAATATCTTCTATATAAGGATCTCTCTTAATGGGCTCTAACACTCCCAGCCCTATCAAATCCCTCTTTAGAAGATATATATATTTCTCTCTTTCAAATTTTGTAATTTCAATTTTTCCAGTATTTAATAATCTAGATAATATATTTTTCTTTTTTTTATCATTGACTACCTTAGTTACCTTATTAAATAGGTCAGTTAATACCCTTTCAAATTCATCATCATTTTCTGGAGAATCTGCATAGGGTGCATATTCTAAAAGTTTATCCATGATTCTTTTGTAAAGTAATTTTTCTTCATGGTTTTCTAACCTAGGTTCTATTACAATATATTTTGTTTTTACATCAGAGGAACCAAATATGTGAATAAATATAGGATCACCTATGGGATATATAATATTTGGATACTTTAATTCCTTTAGATCCCTTGATAAACTTACCATAAATTCAGGTACTTTTAAATAGGTTTTTTTAAAGTTATTCACATAATCGCGCAAATGAGGATTCCGCTCCATACTATTTGTAAACTCATCTGCCATTTTATCACCGTACAAAATATATATGTGTAAATATAAGCCTTTTTTTAAAATAAAATATAAAATGTAATTTATGCTACTGAAGATATTTCAACGGCTATACCCAATTTAGGCTCCACTCTAAATACCATGGTCTTTTGATATGGTCCACTGGCCAAGTTGTATTTTTCTATCTTCATAATATTTTTAATATTTCCACCGAATGTGTAAACATCTGTTTTTATTACCATTGTCGCGGCTGTCCTAAGTAGTGTTAAAACAGATTCAGGCAATTCTTTTGGATTTACTGTGTAAATTATAATTTTATTCATTGCAGATATTCTCTTAAAAAAAGCAACTAAATCATTTACCTTTACATCACTTGCATCATTTATTATAAGTGATGATAAACTGTCATATATTATAACATCCCTTTCATAAAATGCTCGTGTTTCCATAATTTTCTTTAAGAAATCATCCCTTTGGAGGTTGTCAGATATCAAAGGATACACTGGAATGTATAGCAGGACACCATTTAAAAGTTTTTTATTTATGTTATAATTCAATGACATCATCTGTTTTACAAATTCTAAGGTTGTCAATTGGGTTGATATATATGTAACTGAGTGGGAATTCTGTAAAAAACCATAGGCTAATCTTTGAGATACTATTGATTTCCCCGTAGATTCTTCCCCCTCAATAAGTATTATACTTCCATATGGAATACCCCCTCCCAATCTTTTATGCACATCATCTCGACTGAGTTCAATTCTTGCAAGCCTCATTAAAATCACCAAGTATTAACTATCATTGAATATTAGCCTTTAGTGTCCTGGCAATTCCACACTCAGATATTACTTTTATTGTATGATATCCTGATACATTGTAGTTAACATCTAATTTACCAACCATGGATGGATATATAACATCTGATATATTACTGTTAACGACACTAGTGGAACTTATATTGGCAACTTCTCCATCAATAAGTACTGTTAATACATCCTTGCTGAATGGAATAGGGGATTTTCCGATGTTTTTTATATATATTGAAATTATACCTGTCGTCTGATTCCAAGGGATATTATCGGGATCATTGATTATTTCAAAATCCTGAGTTAATTCTGACGTTAATATATCCCCTTTAGAACTTATTCCGAGAGACAATTCATGTGTGGTGGTGGCCAAAATTCCAGAAACAGCAGCAGCAATTATTAAAACACTAACAAACATTATTAGTTCAGAAAATACATTGGCGGCCATTAAATCACCCATTATAGCAGCAGACGCTAACAAACCTTAAATACCTCATAAATATGAACGTAAATTAAGATTAAATGTAACAAGAATTTAGCTATTAGGGGGGAAATAATGTATACCATACACCCCCCATTAAATATGTGGTGCTTTTTTCTAAATTTCCAGTATTAAAATTTAATAATTAATTTAAACTATAATAATATTTATTTCCATATTCAGAGATTATACATAGTCTTGCTGGTGCAGTAGCGTTTATACTAATATTCACATCATTTAATGGAGTTAAGTATTTCTTGTTGGGATTTATACTAAAGTTTATTGGGGTTCCATTATACAATACAGTCCATTTTGAAGGCTCTAAGGTTATAGAGCCCTCATTTACAACGGTTAAGTTTATATTACTTGATGAGTTTGCAGAAGACACTATCGTTAGTTTTTCATGTAGTTTATTATTTAACAGACTAACATGATCTACGTAGGCCTCATATATTTTCCCCACATTTAAATCTATGGAGGTATATAGGTAAATTGAGCAAACCAGTATTGTTGATAGTATTATAATTAAACCTGCAGTTGAACTAAACCCCATAGTATTGTTCGACCCCCTTTCTAATTCTCCTTATTTCCCATTCTATCCTATCCAATATTTCACTAGATATTTTTTTACCATTTAATCTTTCTATGAATAATAAGGAAACTAAATGATCAGTTATAGTTAGACTACCAGTGGGTTCTTCATCAACATCCAATCCTGGCTTAATGCCCTTTAGGTATTTTAATAATTCCAATACTGCATTATCTGATAGCCATCCTAAGTTATAGTAGAATTCCAATACATCTGCAATATTTACATATCCTACCCTTTCAGATAAGTATTCTATCCATTTAAATGTGAATATTATAGATATTGGATCGTCTGGAATTTTCTCCAATTTGGCTGGACGATGAGTCTCGAATAATATGGAAGATATTGATGACGTATCCATAAGAATCCCTCCAATACGCTTGTTTATATTTTTATTTAACCTTATTTTTGTTTATTTTTTGTAATTATATAAACTGTAATTCTTCTGCCCATTTTTTTATCCTATTAATTTCTCGATCTATACTCTCTAATTCATCCACAGGTATTGGCCTACCTGCTAACTTTTCAATATACAATAGTGAGACAATATGATCTTCAGATATCATTTTATCCATTGGCTTTCTAAATTCTTCATTTAAATATTTCATATTTTTTGATATCTTTATTAATCTATTAACTACCTTTTCAGATATCCATCCTAAATTATAGTAGTAATCAAGTATATCTATTAGATTACTTAATCCTACCCTACTAATCAAAAATTCTAACCATTTAAATACCAACATAGTGGATAATGTATCTTCAGGAAGTTCTTCAAGTCTACATTTTTTATTGGATACATTAGGTAATCCATTGGCCATATTAATAACCTCCATATCTATTGCGGTGGAGACACTATCTGTTTTTTTAGATACATCAGGTTTGGAAGTTAATTCTTCTGAGGGCATGGCAACAGATTCTACATCCTCCTCTGTTTCATCACATTCCAATTCTTCCTGTGGAGTTTGATCTTCTCCACTTTCTTCTACAGTACTGCTATTTTCATCTCTTGCTTCCCCATCTACCTGAAGTTCTTCTTCAGAGTTATCTTCTAATTTCGTAATCTCCTCTTTTATATCTTCGGAAATTTTTGTCGCAGAAGAAATCGCTGCAATCTTCATAAGGGCATCCAACTTTTTACTCAACTCGTTAATTTTTCCAGTTAATTCCTCTGCTTTTTTGTCTTCAGGACGTTTACCTAAGTATAGGTCAGTAACCCTTGCAACTATCCTATCCAATTGGCTTTTGGTTAATTTCCTATTTTTTAAGTTATTTTTTAACAACTCAACGATAAATGAAGGAATTTTAGTTTTTAAATTCTCCAAATACTCCTCCATCTCATCGTCAGTTAAGTACTCCTCTAAGGAAGGTGATGAGTATAATTCTGTTTCGCTAACCATTTGAATCCTCTCCTGATATTACTTTGGAGATTTCATCTTCTGCAAGTATATCATCTATAACACCATCTATATCTATATCATGCTGCCTTAAATAGATATCTGCGAGAATGATAATATCCCTTTGCAGTTCATCAAGTTTTTTCCTGAGATTGGTAGTTTCATATTCTAATTTTTCCATTTTCTCCATACTGGCGGCAGTAATTTTTGAAATACCAATAAATGGATTTATTTGGTTAGACACTACTTCGTAAAGGGCCATTATGTCTTGAAAATTTTCATTAATTTTATTGATATTTTCCCTTAATGTCTCATTCTCTTTTCTTAAATTAGTAATCATCATTTCCATCTTTGGAAATTTAGATTCCAACTCTCCAATTTTAGCTAGAAGTTCCTCATTGGCCGCCGCTAATTCATCACCACCAGTTTCTAATATCTCCTCTTCTTCTATTATAAACTGGTTATCCAGCCCCTTTCCTCCATCTTTATCTTCTTTTTTACCAAATGCTATTTTTTTTTTATTTCTTCAATTATTTCGGATATTTTTGGCATATTTTCACCATTTATTGAAGATCTATTACTTTACCGCTAAATGTAGATGGAGTTATAAATTCAATTATTCCTGATGCACCATACTCTGGAATTACTTCTCCAGATATATGCTCCCTTGGTGAGATTCCCGGGTTTAATAGTGCCCCTATATTTACAGTGAGAATCACTTTATCTCCATAGTTAATTGTTGGGTTTGATCCATATGTGGAGTTATCTTCATCTTGCAATACAATTATTCCAAACGCGGGGGCATTGTTTAATACCCATCCATCCTTACCCACAATTACATCGTAGCCTTTTCTAACTACTACATAACTTCCATTATAATATATTCCATCACTTGTAGTTGTGAAGTGTGTATTGTTTACGGTCTCGTTATATGGCTCTAATACAAGTCCCTTGAATATATTATCTGTTCCATTTATATCGGCATGTTTTATAATACCCGAATATACTAAAGACATCTTTTTATCTTTATTAGATATAACAACTATAGTAGAGGTTAAATCTATCTGATCTCCAATATTAGGACTTATGAGTATCGCCATACCTTTAATATAGGGATATTGGGACTGTGTAGAATTGGATATTTTAAAGGCAGTATAGTTTATAGTAACGTTAATCCCAGTAGTTTCATTTCCTGTAATATTAATAAAATCATCAGTGGAATTCTCATCCGCATAACCTATAACTTTAATAACTTGAATTCCACTTGCAACTTGCTTTGTACTTTCTTGACCAACAACAGAGGCCTTCTGTTGTAGTTTTCCCGCTGTGTTTATGATTACAGCAGCTGCAACTGCTGCAACCAATACTAATGCAATGAATATTATTAAAGTACCAATACCTATGGCACCTTTTTTATTTTTGAGATATTTCATTGCCATAAAAATTTCACCCCAAAAAAATCAATAAATAAATAAAATAAGTATTTATTGGAGTTGAACTACATTCATATTATCCAAGTATGTTGCTGGTGTTGTAAAGGATATTATTCCTGGAGCACCAAACTCTGGCCGTACTGTACCTGTTATTTCTGATCTTGGTCCCATATTTAATTCTGTTGTATTTAATACGATTGCTACAATATCTCCCTTGTTTATTACTGGTGTAGTATTCTTACAGGAACCATCTGCATCCTGAATAACAACTATTCCAAACTCTGTTGATTTCAGATTACTCCAGTTAATACTGTCAAATATTTGTCCACCGGAAGTTAAATCAACATAATTAGGATCACTGGTGTTATATTTTGCCACTACTTTTCTAGAGCCATCACTTAGCATTACAACACACTGACTTAAATCAATTGGAGCACTTCCGGCATTAGGGGAAATGAATATAGCAAGTTTGTTTATGTTTGTGGCATTATGCATTCCTTGAACTTCACTTATGCTGATACCACTTGCAACCTGTTCTGTACTTTGCTTACCTGTGGAAGATGCTTTTTGTTGTAAGAATCCACTTGTATTTATTAACACACTTGCTGCAACTGCTGCAACTAATACCATGGCTATGAATATTATTAAAGTACCAATACCAGAGGCACCTTTTTTATTTTTGAGATATTCTAAGAATTTCAATCTCATGGTTACCTACCTCCTATTTTATTTATAAATAATTGAAATTATTTATTTAAAAAAATTTAAAATATAGAATGTGTATTAAATATTTATTGTAAACTTATTACTTCGCTGGTATATGCCGCTGGAGTTACTACGTCCAATATCGCAGGAGCACCAAATTCTGGCTGTAATTTACCAGATATTTCTTTTCTTTCAGGTATACCATCACCGAATGCTGCTTCAGTGTTTATCAATATTGCCACTAAGTCTCCTTTGTTTATCACTGCACTGGATTTTACTGAGCCATCACTGTCCTGTAATGGAACTACTAAGAATTGTTTATCGTCAGCACCTCCCCAAGTTGCTGAATCGCTACTAATGTATGT
>DQSV01000041.1 GCA_015663075.1 Methanothermococcus okinawensis
AATCTTTCATATTTGTTTTTTAAATCTCTTATTTCACTGATTTCTTTTTCCAATATATCCATTTCTTTTTCATATTCTTTTAGTTCCATTTTAAGTTTATTTAATTCCTCCTTCTCTCTTTTAATATTATTTTTATAAGTATTTAGGAGATCTTCCTTTTTTGAATCTGAAATATCAGATTGGCAAAGGGGACATTTATTATCTACCTTGGTGAGTTTTTGTATGATTTCCTCTAATTCCCCTATCTTAGTTTCTTTTTCAGATATGGCCTTATTTAAATTTAATATTTCATCCTTGTATTTTATATACTTTTTATTTAATTCTTCTTCCCCTTTTATCCTCTCTTCAATTTCATTTATGGATTTTAATTCCTCTTCCAAATTTAAAATTTCCCTCTTTAATTTGTTTGTAATATTAATTATATTCCTTTTTCTCTCCTCCATATTTTTAAATTTCACATACTTACTACTTAATTCCTCCAACTCCTTTTCAATATCCATATACTCATGGTAGTATTTTCTGTTTTTCTTCAAGTCTTCTTTATATTTATTTATCTCTTCCAATTTATTGTTTAAGTCCTCTAATTTTGATAGTTTTTCAAGTAATTTCTCCAAGTATTTCAATTTTTTATCGGTATTTTCTATTTTATTTGCTATATGTTCAATATCAATACTTTCTATGCCCTTATCCTTTATTTCCCTATTAATTCTTTCTATTTCATTTTTCAACTTTTCCCTTATTGCCACAAGTTTAGTGTAATTATCATAGTATTCTCTATATTCCTCCATATCCTTGGAGATATCCTTTAACTCATTTTCAATACTACAATATTTTCCATAATACTCCTCATTATTTTTTAACCTCTCCATGGAGCATTTAATAGTTTCAAGGTCCCTATTTGAATCTCTGATTCTATCTTCAATATTTGAAATATCCTTGGTTAAGTCCCTTATTTTCTCATTTAACTTATTATAAATCCTTTCTTTTTTATTGTATTCTTCTAAAATACTCTTTTTATTTTTATAAATACTATCTTTATAATGGTATTTCTCTTTTAACTCTTTTAACTCCAATTCTTTATTATCTATATCCTCTTTTAATTTCTCAATGTCTCCCTTTATTGTGTCTATCCTAGATAGTTGTCCCTTTATATTCTCTAATCTATTTTTAAATTCTCCAATGGAACTTCCCATCTCCTTCCAAACTTCCTCGTATTTATTTATCCCTAAAAGTTCTCCAATAAGTTTTTTTCTCTCAGCGGGTCTAATATTTATAAGATTATCTATCTCACCCTGCTTTATATATATGGCATTTAAAAAGACATTATGATTTATTCCCAATATTTCCTTTATTATATTATTTACCTCTTCATTACTCAGAGCATCATTATATGGTTTTCCGTTTATCTTAATTTTGTCTATAGTAGAACTCCCCCTTGATCTAAATACTTCATAAGTTTTGCCCCTTAGTTCAAATGATAGGTTTATTGAAAACATGCGACTCCCTTTCTTTATTAGATCCCTAATTCTACCCCCTGCCTTGCCATAAAGTGCAAAACTCATGGCCTCAAATATGGAAGATTTTCCACTTCCATTATGCCCTATTATTGTGGTAATTCCTTTATTAAATGATAATTCGGTATATTTATGGCTTTTGAAATTTTTAATAGTAATGCCCTTTATAATCACACTATCCCTCAATTCAATATTGTAATTAAAATAATCCGTCTTTGGAGTAATATCCATGTATCTTAAAGTATGAAATAATTTTTATAATTATAATCAATTAAGCATAATATCTTAAATTTTCTTTTAAAATTAATGCTAAATTTATTATTTCATAGGGATAAAATTAAATGTTTATGGGATTTAAAATTCTAATATTAATCCAGTCAATATCTTTAAAATTAATTTTATATCAATTTTTAATATCTTAACCTTCTCTTTAACATATCTTTAACATATTATTTTATAGGTAATATTTTAAATATATATTTTTATTATATAATTGGAATATATATTTAGACATGCCCTTTCAAGTATCCTAACTATAAATAATAAAAAAATAATAGAATAAAAATTTTATTTTAACAAAAATTTAATATTCTAAACATATTTATAATAATTATCAATGGTGGTATTTTTGCAGTTTGTGCATATAGGAGACACTCATCTTGGATATAGGCAGTATAATTTAGATGAAAGGGAAAGTGATATATACAATGCATTTGATGAGTGTATTGATAAAATAATTGAAATAAAACCAGATTTTGTTGTTCATAGCGGGGATTTATTTGATAGTTCCGAGCCCTCTATTAATGCCCTATACACTGCTATAAAGGGCCTAAGTAAATTAAAGGATCATGGCATACCTCTCTATATAATACATGGCAATCATGATATACCAAAGAGATCCTCTAAACGTACTCCCTTTTCAGTATTAAAAAAGATCTTAGGAGATTACCTAAAAACCTTTGTTAATAAAAAGTATCACATAATTAGAGGGGAAAAGGAAGTGTTTATAGGGGGCTCTGATTTTACATATAGAAGTACCATAGATGACCTTCTTAAGGATTATGCTTTGATAGAAAGAGAATCCAGGGACTATAAGGATAAGATATTACTATTCCATCAAAGTATATACTCCTACTCCAACATACCTACCTATGAAATCCAACTTAATGACCTTCCACAGGGATTTAAATACTATGCTGGAGGCCACATACACCAGAGAATACTTAAAAAATTAAATGATGATGCCAATGGCAATAATGGTAGTGGTGTTCTTGCATACAGTGGTTCCACAGAGATAATTAACTATGATGAATATAAAGATTATGAAAAATATGGAAAGGGATTTTATTTAGTGGATCTAAGTGGCAAAGACTTTGATATTAATAATGTAGACAAAATAAACATAAAATGCAGGGATTTTATAATAAATAAAAATATTATGGATGACAAATTATTAATGAAACTTATTGAGGAATTGGAATCAAAATATAAGCCTGTGGTAATATGTTCTGTTGTTAAAGGCCTCTTTGGAAGGTTAGAGGATGTATTAAAAAATAGAGCCCTTTATAGTAGGATTTCCTATATTCCAGAGAGTACCGAGAAGGAGATAATACTAAACAATCAATTGGGAGACATTGATTATTTATTTAAAGAATTTCTAAGGAAAGGAAATTACGACGTAAATTTTATTTATGGGATATATAGGGAGGTATTATCTGAAGATGGAAACCTATTTAATTATTTGGAGGATTGTTATAGCAAATATAGACCACAATCATAGTCAAGAACATAATTTCTTAAACCATTTACAGTATAGAAAAATAATAATTATAACTAAAAAATAAAAAATAAAATAATTAAAAAAATAAAACAAAAAAATAATTAAGATAAAAATAATAATAACCCAAATCTTAAGATATAATGGAAAAAATAAAAATATTTAGTGAAATAAGGAAAAATAAATATTCAAAAAGTAGAAATCTCATATCTTATCCCTCTCCCCATATACTTATAAGTACTGGAAGTGCATAGAAATTCCTTTAGGTATGGGTAATTACATATATAATAAGTTTAAAATATTCGTATACTACCATCAATATCAACTGTGGAAATATGAACAAAGCTACCCTTGATAGGGATACAATTTATTTAAAATCAAATTTTCTATATGGTGAGGATTTTGAATATATAAGGAGCATATTGATAATTGAGGAGGGTATAATTAAGGGATTTACAAGGGAGAGTATAAGGAATACAATAAACTACAAGGGAATAGTAATACCCCCCCTTATAAATGCCCATACTCATATAGGAGACAATGCCATAAAGGACATAGGGATAAATAAAACCTTAGATGATCTTGTAAAACCCCCAAATGGATTAAAGCATAGATTTTTAAATTCTTGTAGTGAAGACATTTTAATTGATGGAATGGTTGATGGATTGCATGATCTTAAAAGTAACGGCATACTTTATTTTTGTGATTTTAGGGAAAATGGCATAACTGGGATAAATCTCTTAAAAAGGGCATTTACTAAATTTAAGGAATACTTTACTAAGGAGCGCCTTGGATATAGTAATACCTTGTGTGATTATATACAATTTAATAAACTATTCAATATACCTCCATCTCCCATAATACTTGGAAGGCCCACAACTTCTAATATTAAGGAATTAAAAAAAGAAATAAGGGAAATTTTAAAAGTGGCAGATGGGATAGGGTTAAGTGGATGTAATGAATACTCTGATGAAGAATTAAAAATTATGAGAAAGGAGGATTATAAAATATTTTCAATACATGCCAATGAACATGAGGGCTCTATAGAATATTCCAAGGAGACCCATGGTAAAAGTGAGATAGAGAGAATAATAGATTTAAAAATTAATCCAACATTTATAATACATGCCACTCATACAACACCCCATGAGAGGGAGATTCTAAGGGAATACAATATTCCAGTTGTTGTATGTCCCAGGGCAAATGCCTCATTTAATATAGGATTGCCAGATATTCAAAATCTGCTAAGGAATGATATACTTGTAGGATTAGGAACAGACAACTTTATGGCTAACTCCCCCTCAATATTTAAGGAAATGGATTTTATATATAAGATATACCACATTGATCCAAAGGAGATATTGAGATTTGCAACCATAAATAACGGCAAAATATTGGGACTTGAAGGCGTAGGATTAATAGAGGAGGGCTATAGAGGAATATTTACTTTTATAAGAGATACACCCTCCACAAGATATTCAAAGAACATAGTTGCATCCATAATAACAAGATGTGAAAGGGGTGATATTTATAGTTTTGATATGAATATGCACTAATTGTAATATTATTATAAAAATTTATTTTTTAAACAGTTGTAGAAAAAAGACATCCTAAATTACAGAAGAGTATTGTTATCCTGTAAAGTATGATATGAAATTCTAATATTCCTGAACGTTTTAAAGTTCTTAGAAGATAATAATGTTATTTATCTGACCATAATAAAAGTTATAATGGGATTGTATGATAATAAAGACTGCAAAACTTTCTCATAATAACAAGGTTTCAGAAGGATTAAAAAACTTCTCCAATATATTAATATCAGGATATAATTTTGTAGAAAATAATAAAGAAGTATGTAATTCTAAGGAGTATGATACATTCATCTGGACAAAAGAAATATTAACCCCATCAGAGGCTGAATTATGGGAAAAATCCATAATATCTGAAATTGAAAAGGGAAAAAACATATACAACATGGCAAGGTTGTATATGGTAGTCCATAATAAAAAATTATCCTCCCTGGCTGATAAATACGATATTGAATACTTTGATTGTTCTGATCCCAATATCTTTGATAAATACAGAGAATATGCTAAATTAGGGTTAAAGGGGGTGGATGCTAAGATAATAACAATAATGGGTACTGGAAGGAAATGTGGAAAATTTACCACCTCCCTGTTCTTAAAGAATGAACTTAGTAAATACCTCAGGGTTGGCACTGTAGGCACTGAGCCTCACTCAAAATTATGCGGTATTGATGAAATGATAATCCCTCAAGTTATACCCATCTGTCATGTGGCTCCTACTCTATATGGAGCCATTAAAAAGGTTGATTTAAATAATAGGGATTTAATAATAGTATCCAGTCAAACAGGAGTATTCTCTAATCCATTGGAGGTTGGAACAGGAAGAGGAGGAGGGGTTATTAGTTTATCCATTCTCCAGGGTTCAAAACCAGATTATATAATACTTGCATCCAATACATTGAATACTACGGAAATAGAGAGGAATATAAGGGCAATAGAGATATTAAGTAATAAAAGAGTAATTGGTATTACCATAAATGGAAGGTATGCTGGAGAGACTTACAATGATGAGGATTATGAAGATATATTATATACCATTTCTGAAGAGTTTAATTTACCAGTGGCTGATGTTATTAGAGATATTTATTCAAAGGAATTTGTTAAATGTATTATGGAATTATTATAAGAAATAAAATTAAAAAAGTAGTAAAAAGTACAAATTTAAATTAAAATCAAATAATAAATTATAATTAAAGAACAATAAAAATAAGAAAATATAGTGTTAAGAAATAAAATTTAGACTTATTGATGTAAACTCTAATTTTCAAACAATTTATTGAAAAAAACTCAATACAAAAGAGTATTGCCACTATTTTATAGTAATATTAATAACACTATAAAAACATAAAAAAATGTGAAATTATGAAATTAGGTATATTAACTGAGGAAAGGGACTGGGTTAGTTGTGAATTGGAAAGAGCTATGAAAGAATTTAATATAGACCCGGTATACATATCACCTCCTAGGATATCATCCTATATTGGCATGGATATAAAATTTAAGTATAATAAAGAAGATATCTTAGATTTAGACGGTATATTTGTTAGAAATCTTGGAGATCCTATTAACTATTATAGGTTTGACGTTTTAAAATATATTGGAGAATATATTCCCGTAATAAATCCTGCGGAGGCCCTTGAAAATGCAGGCAATAAATATAAAACCTCTTCTTTAATGGATATACATAGAATACCCCATCCAAAGACCATTATAACCGAAGATATTGATAAGGCAATTATATGGTTAGAAAAATTTAAAGACTGCGTTTTAAAACCTATATATGGAAATCGTGGAAAAAACATAAGTAGATTAAAAAATAAATCCCTTATTAGTAAATTAAATATATTGAATGAATATAAAAGGAAGTATGGAGTAATATATATGCAGGAATTTATAGATACTCCAGGGGAGGAATACAGGGATATTAGGGCTTTTGTTATAGGAGATGAGGTTGTAAGTGCCATGTATCGTATATCTAGTGATTGGATAACAAATATTCATCAAGGGGGAAGATCTGAAAAATGTGAAATCACTGATGAAATAAGGGAATTGGCCATAAAGGCAAAAAATGCAGTGGGTTTGATATATGGTGGAGTGGATATTATGGAATGTAAAGAGGGAGGTTTAAAGGTAATTGAGGTTAATGGAGCCCCCTCTTGGGAGGCACTTTCAAGGATCTCTAATGTGAATATATCAAAATTGTTGGTTGAATATGTTTTGGAGAACATTTTGAAATAAATATTAATAGATATTAAATAAAAATAAAATGACTAAAAAATAAATAATAATTTAAAAATAATAAAAATAAGGAGAATGTAGAAGAATTAGAAAAATTCTAACTGTTAAAAGATCAATAGAGTTTAATAATTTGTTTTAGGGATTTTAGAAATAAGTTTAGGTTTTATACATTTTTTGACTTTATAGAATTCACATCAAAATTTAATTAAAAAGAATTAATAACTTATCCTAAGTTATATTATTTTAAAATATTAAAATTAAAAATTAAGGTAGTATTATGAATTGGAAGGGACATACTATTTTTGGAATAATCTTAGGGTTGCCCTTTTTATCCTCTCCTGACCAAATATTTTTATTGGTTGCCGGGGCACTTTATCCTGATTTGGATCATGAGGTAAAGTCAGAAATTGTAAAGAGAGGCCTCTATTTTGCAGGGGCCTTGGTATTGATTAATTTACTATTGTACCTATTTAAAACACAGTATTTTGATATGGGGTTCTTTGTAGTATCTGCTGCTATATTAATGCTCTACTTAATACCTCATTTTGCAAGTCATAGGGGAATAACTCATACTTTCTTAAGTTTAATTATTGTATCTCTTATATTGGGGTTTTTAACATATAAATTGGCAATATTTTTTCCAACAATCTCAGGAATAATTGCTTTAATTATGGTTACTAACGATAAACTTCTTGGTAAGGTTATTCCAATATGTGTCTTTGCCTGGATGGTGGCATACTTAATTTTTTCGAATATTCAATCTCCCTTTGTAAATATTTCTGGTATGTATTACTACGTTATACCCATTGCAATAGGCTATCTATCTCATATTATTGGGGATAGTTTAACTCCTGCAGGATGTAATGCCTTATATCCAATTAACTATAAATTTTATCAAAGGGAGGCTATGGTATTTATTGGTTTATGGTTTTTGATTATTTTCTTTTTTGTTGCAAGAAGTATTTAATTATTGTCAAGACCATAATTTCTTAAATCCACCACAATAAAAAAATAAAATAAATAATTTAAAAAAATTAAAATTAAAATAACTTAAAAAATAATAAAATTAGTCTAAATTTTAAATAATGGAAAAAAATAAAAAAGTATTTAAAAATTAAGAGGAAAAGCAAATATTTAAGAGATAAAGAAAAATAAATACCCAAAAAGTAGGAATAAAGTAGAAATGTAGTGCTTAAAGAATAAACGCTCCACATCGCTATCCTTCCTCCCCCACCTCTTAAGCACTGAAAGTACAGAGGAAATCCTTTAAATAGAGGATTACTGTATTTATAATAAGTTTAAAATGTTATGTGTATTACTATAAAACCTTAAGAATACAATAATATAAGGTGATTTAATGAAAAATCATAATTATAATGTGGAATTATTTGATAAAAAGGGATTTGTAAGAAAAAAATGTGAGAAATGTGGCCAATACTTTTGGACCTTAGATTTAGATAGAAAAACATGTGGAGACAGCCCCTGTGATAAATACTCCTTTATTGGAAATCCTATTACAAAGAAAAAATATTCCTATAAGGAAATGGTAAAAACATTTTTGGAATTTTTTGAAAAACATGGGCATGCCCCAATAAAAAGGTATCCTGTAAATGCAAGAAGATGGAGAAGTGATATATTATTAACCATTGCCTCAATTGCAGCATTTCAACCTTGGGTTACAAAGGGAGTAGTGGAACCTATTAAAAATCCCTTAGTAGTAGCCCAACCCTGTATTAGGTTAAATGATATTGATAACGTTGGAAGAACTGGGAGGCATTTAACATGCTTTACAATGGGGGGCCATCATGCATTCAATAGGGAGAATAATGAAATATACTGGACAGATAAAACTGTGGAACTATGCTTTGATTTTATGAGGGAGTTGGGCATTGAGGAAAAATCCATAACCTTCATAGAGAGTTGGTGGGAAGGAGGAGGAAATGCTGGTCCCTGCTATGAGGTAATATCCCATGGGGTGGAATTGGCCACACTGGTTTTTATGGAGTATGAAAAAATAGGAAAGGATTACAAAGAAATGTCCTTAAAAATTGTGGATACTGGCTATGGAATCGAAAGGTTTGTCTGGGCCTCCCATGGAACTTCAACAGTGTATGATGCAGTGTTTGGGAATATTATTGAAAAATTAAAGGAACATTCTACAGTAGAGGGAGATATTTGGAATATTGAGGAGAGAATAATTGAAGAAAGTGCTACCCTTGCAGGACTTATGGATATTGAAAATGTGGGAGATCTTAGGATCCTAAGAAATAAAGTTGCTAAAAAACTCAATATGGATGTAAATGAATTGGATAGATTGCTAAGTCCTTTGGAAAATATATATGCCATAGCAGATCATACAAGATGCTTGGCCTTCATGTTTGGAGATGGCATTGTTCCCTCCAATGTAAAGGAAGGTTATTTGGCAAGACTCCTTATAAGAAAAACATTGAGATATATGAATAAGGTTGGTATTACTCTATCTCTGGGGGAGATAGTGGAATTGCAACTTGAGGATTTGAAGGATGTTTATCCTGATTTACTTGAAATGAAGGATTATACATTGGATGTAATTAAGGAGGAGGAAAAAAAGTATATTCAGACTATTGATAGGGGCAAGAGTATTGTGGAAAGATTAATTAAATCCAAAAGGGAAATATCCCTTGAGGAATTAATAGAACTTTACGATAGTAAGGGCCTTCCTCCTGAGGTAGTAGAGGATATTGTTAAGGAGGTAGGAAAGGGTGTTAAAGTAAATATCCCAGATAATTTCTATACCTTAGTTGCCGAGAGACATGAGAATAAAAAATCTGAGGAAGAATGCTACATTGAAAATAAAAAGGAACTGCCAATCCCAAATGGATATATTAAAAAAACTCAGTTATTATTCTATGAAAACCCAAAAATAAAGGAATTTGAAGGAAAAATTTTAAAAATTATTGATGATTATGTAATATTGGATAGAACTATTTTTTATCCTGAGGGGGGAGGTCAAAGGTATGATATTGGAACTTTAAATGATAGGGAGGTGGTAGAGGTTCAGAAAAGAGATGATGTTGTATATCACAAACTATCCAGTGTTAAAGGGTTAAAGGAAGGGGACTTAGTAAAGGGAGTTATAAATTGGGAACATAGAATTAATTTAATGAGAAACCATACTGCAACCCATATAATAAATGCTGCTGCCCAGAGGATACTGGGAAAACATGTTTGGCAAAGTGGATCCAATGTGGAGTCAGATAAGGCAAGGTTGGATATTACTCACTATAAAAGAATATCAAGGGAGGAATTAAAGAAAATAGAGGAGTTAGCCAATAAAATTGTTTTGGATGGTATTCCCATAAAAAGTACATTTATGGATAGAAATGAGGCCGAACAAAAGTATGGTTTTAAAATATATCAGGGGGGCGTAGTTCCAGGGAATATTCTTAGAATAGTTGATATAGAGGGCATAGATGTGGAGGCCTGTGGAGGAACCCATTGTGAGAATACATTGGAGGTGGGCTATATAAAGATTTTAAAAACTGAGAGGATACAGGATGGAGTTGAGAGATTGGAATATACCAGTGGCCTAAATTCTGTTAGGGAGGTAAGTTCCATGGAAGATATATTGTTGGCGTCCTCAGGGATACTGGGAGTACCTATTGAAAACTTACCAAAAACTGTTAAGAGGTTCTTCAATGAATGGAAGGAGCAGAAAAAAACCATAGAGGAACTTCAAAGGAAAATAGGGGAATATAAAAAATATCAGATATCAAATAATTTTGAAAAAGTGGGAAAATATAACCTACTTGTAGAGAAAATTGGGGGCAATCCAAAGGAGTTAATGGCAATTGCAGATAATTTAGCAAAGGATAATTCCATGGTGGTTTTATTAAATAGTGATGGGTATATACTGTGCAAGAGAGGGGACGCCGTGGATATTGATATGGTAACTCTATTGAGAAAAATTGGAAAGGGAGGAGGAAAAAACAATATGGCCCAGGGCAAATGTACTGAGGACGTAGATACAATAAAGAAAAAATTAAAGGAAATATTAGAATAAATAAATTAAAATAAAAATTAAATATTTTTACATGGTTAAACTATTTTTATTTTACATTTTTTTAAAATTAACCGAAAAGTATATATATTAAATAATTCATTTAATAGATAGGTTTTGCTGTATCAAAGGGCGGAGGTGGTCGAGCCTGGACTATGGCGCCGGACTTGAAATCCGGTGGGGCTTTGCCCCGCAAGGGTTCAAATCCCTTCCTCCGCGTTTTTTTGTTTAACTATATATTAATTAATTTAAATTAATCAATAAAAAATGTTTAAAATTTTAAGAGTAATCTCCAAAATAAGTTTAACAAAAATTTTATATACTATAACATTTTAGTTATTTTATTATTTTTATAGATAAAATAAAACTATAATTTAAACATGCAAGAATAGGAGGTAGAAACATGCCTGCTCCACGATACAGGTCAGGATCCTTTAAAAAAATATATAAAAGGGGCCCTGGAAATAGAACCTTGGTGCATTATAGGAGAAAAAAACCATCAAAAGCAAAGTGTGCCTCCTGTGGAATTACATTAAATGGAGTTCCAAGGGGGAGGCCACATGAAATTGCAGAACTATCTAAAACAGAGAAAAGGCCAGAAAGGCCTTATGGTGGCTATCTTTGCCCAAAATGTTTAAAAAGATTAATGATAGAAAGAGCAAGAAATATATAAAACATAATAACAAAAACAAAAATAAAAGATAATAAAATAGGATATAATCCACATTCCATAGAGTAGGTGTTGGAATGATAATAACCATTGGAGGATTGCCCGGAACTGGAACTACAACAATATCCAAGTTAATATCTGAGAAATATGGATTAAAGCATGTATGTGCTGGATTCATATTTAGAGAGATGGCAGAGAAAAGAAATATGGGATTGCAGGAATTTAGCAAATATGCTGAGGAACATCCAGAAATTGACAGGGAAATTGATGAACGTCAGATTAAACTTGCAAAGGAGGGAAATATAGTCCTTGAAGGAAGACTTGCAGCCTGGATGTTAAAGAATAACAATATGAAACCTACACTGTCCATATGGTTAAAGGCACCTCCAATGGTTAGGTGTAAAAGAATAAGTAATAGAGAAAAACAGAATATGGAAAAAGCCATGTTGGATATGATAGAACGAGAGAAAAGTGAAAAAAAACGATATAGTGAGATATACAACATAAATATAGATGATTTATCAATATATAATATAGTAATTGATTCATCGCTTTGGGATATTGAGGGAGTATTTAATATCATCTGTGAATGCATAGATAACTTAAAAAACCCTATGTAATAGATATACGGATGATAAACATCCCTCCCAATTTTAAGGATGAATTGTAATTGGCGACAATTACAACAACAAAAATTAGGTGAGGAAAAATGTCAGCAATTGAAATAGGAAGAGTTTGTGTTAAAACCTTAGGTAGAGAAGCAGGAAAAACCTGTGTTATTATAGATATAATAGACAAAAACTTTGTTTTAATAGATGGGAATGTTAAAAGAAGAAGATGTAATATAAAACACATTGAGCCAACTGATAAAAAAATAGATATTGAAAAAGGGGCCTCAACTGAAGAAGTAAGATTGGCATTAGATACAGTGGGCCTGTTATAACCTCCTATTCTATTTTATTTTATTATTTTCATTAACTCCATTTGCGCCCATTGGTATCATTAAATTGAGGATTTGAAACCACATAATTAGTCCTTAAATCAGAGATTTGTCATCATGATAAGAATTGTCGATTTTTATATATTTCTCAGACCTTCTTATAGCAAGGTTTATTTACTATTTTCCAAATAATTCCTTTGATTTTTGACTATAGGTTGAGAAAACAATCCCATCTCGCTTTTAAGGAAATATAAAATTCATCGGGGAAGATAAACATCCTCCATCTTCAAGAATATCATTTCCAAATCTTTCAAAAATCTTCACATCTGGTTTTATTTATAATTTCTCTCTATTTTTCTACAGATGCAAAGGAAATACATCTAAAAAAATTAAACCTAAATATATTATATTCATGAACTTCAATTTTTTCTCAGTTTGTCTGTGGTCTCCCATAATTTTGTTCTCTAAGTTTATGCTCCCTTTCGCTTATTAGTCGTTAATTTCAATGATAATATTAATATATAGTTTATTCTTAAAAATTATCCATAATAAAAAACAAAAATCTAAATTTTCATTAGAGATATCGTAAAAAAATAAAATAATATAAAAAAATAAAATAATATAAAAAGATAAAATATAATAAATCTCAAGGTTTTAAAATACATCTCTACCTATGGGTGTTCTAAGGTTCTTGGATATAGGTTAATAATATGGTCTTAACTACAAATTAAACAATAATTAAATTTTAAATAACATTATCAATAAATTGTTAATAAATTAATTTTTAAATAAATAAAAGGTGGATATATGTTAAAAAAATATGCCAGAAAAAAATGCATCCATGTTATGTTAGCCTATACTGGGGGATGCAATGGTTGTGATATTGAGGCAGTAAATTGCTTTTTATCTCCCTTTTATGATGCTGAGCAATACAATGTCTTTTTAACATGGAATCCTAAGGAGGCCGACATACTTCTTGTAAGTGGCTGTGTTACAAAGGTAATGACAGAGCCCCTTAGAAAGATATATGAGAATATTCCTGAACCTAAGGCTGTAGTTTCAATGGGTTGCTGTGCCCTAAAGGGGGGAGTTTATGGAAACATAGGTGGATATTTGGGCACTTCAGATTTTATAGATGGTCCTGTTGATAATATACTTCCTGTGGATGTTAAAGTTCCTGGCTGCCCTCCAAGACCTGAGGATATTATAGATGGTATTATAAAGGCACTTCCAAAGGTCATAGAGGGAGATTAATGAGGTGTTTCTATGATAAATATTGCTACGATTAACCTATCCCTTATTGAATACATGCTATCCATAGTGGGTATTCCTCTTATAGCTTTTGCCCTCTCCACATGGATCCCAGGTATTCAAAGAAAGATACAGGCAAGAATTCAGCAAAGGGTTGGACCATCCATATTAACTCCAGGACTGTGGGCATTATTTAAATTTCTTGCAAAAAAAACTAAGGAGCCCTTTGGTACAATGCCAAGACTTTATAAAATACTGCCCATTATAAGCTTTTTAGTTATTTGGATAATTCTTAGTGCTACCACTGTTCCTAAGATATATGTTGCATCTAACCTAATATTTATAATGGGCCTATTAAAGGTTAAAGAGATGATTTATGTAATTATGGGATCCTTGGTTAGTTCCATTATGGGAGTTAGAATGCCCTTTGTTGATGATTGTAAAGGTAGTAATTTTATAAATATTTTAAAAATATCCTTGGAACAACTTGGAGCCATTAGGGCTTATAAATTAATTACCATAGGTTCCTTTCCTCTGTATATTGGTATGATATTGCCCTTTATATCTAAGAATAGTATCTATTTGGATAGTGTAATTGGGAGTACTTTTTTATTTAGTCTTGCAGGAATCTTTGGAGTTATAGCCTACTTTATAGGATATATTGTGCTACTGGGCGAATATCCATTTTCAATCATGCATACCAAAGCTGATGTTATTGAGGGACCTACAATGGAGTATTCAGGAAAGTACCGAGCAATATACTTATCTGTAAAGGAATTGCTTATGATAACCCTTGGGAGTTTATTTGCAACACTTTACCTTGGTATCTTTCCCGATGTAAATAATCCAATAACAATTATTGAAAACTTTACAGTGGCATTAATATTTCCCCTATTGAGTACCATTGTTGGAGCCTACACCCCTGTGCTAACCTTTAGACAGATATATCCCATATCAATATATGCCACTGCAATAGGGTTTATTGGTGTTATACTTGCACTATTAGGAATTTAATTTTATATTAAATTTATAATTCAAAAAAAATAATAAGATATAAATAAAATGTGGGATAATATTAAATAAATTTATTGCTTTAAATAAAAAAATAATATGATAATAATAAAACTACTTCCCATCAAAAATAATATATAATAATAACATATATAACGATTACGAACCCGGTAAAAATATTCCATCAAAAAAATATACTATGGTTTTAAAATAACCTGTAAAGATAGGTAGTATATTAATCTAATCAACAAAGAACAGAATAATGTAAAAATCCGTAAGATTTATATATTTGAAATAGGAAAGATACTTCCTATAATTACCATATATAATATAAAGAGGTGTTGTTATGGAATCTGTTGAAAAGGCAATGCAATGCATTATAGAAAATGATGTTAAATTTTTAAGGCTACAATTTGTAGATATAATGGGTATTCCTAAAAATGTGGCATACCCTATAAAATCTGGAGAAAAAGGACTTGAAGAATTAAGAGAAGTATTAACTGAGGGATTATACTTTGATGGTTCATCAATTAACGGTTTTGTCTCAATAGATTGTTCTGATATGATATTAAAACCTGATCTATCAACCTTGTCTGTTTTACCATGGAGACCTACTGAAAAATCTGTAGCAAGAGTTATTTGTGATATATATACTGCAGAGGGAAAACCATTTGAAGGAGACCCAAGAGGCTGCTTAAAAAGAATTATGAACTCACTTAAGGAGGATATGAATGGAGATTACTATGTGGGTCCTGAACCAGAGTTCTTTTTAGTAAAACCTAGCCACCATAACCCCCATAAGATGATTCCTGCTGATGATGGAGCATACTTTGATTTAGAGCCCTTAGATGATGCTCCAAATATAAGAAGGGACATAGTATTTGCCTTAGAGAACCTTGGTTTCCATGTAGAGGCCTCCCACCATGAAGTAGCACCAGGCCAGCACGAAGTAGATTTCAAATTTGATGATGCCTTAAAAACAGCAGACAGTGTAGTTACATTTAAAACCACAATAAAAATGATAGCAAAGAGATATGGACTTATGGCAACATTTATGCCAAAACCATTCTATGGTATGAATGGTAGTGGTATGCACTGCCACCAGAGTATATGGTTAAATGGAGAGCCCACATTCTATGATGAAAATGCACCCTATAAATTGAGTGATACTTGTTTAAGTTATATTGCAGGAATATTGGAACATGCCAAGGCAATTGTAGCAATTACAAATCCAACTGTTAATTCTTATAAAAGACTTGTGCCAGGATATGAGGCTCCTGTAAATATAGCCTGGGCAAATAAAAACAGAAGTGCAATTATAAGGGTCCCTGCTGCAAGGGGCAAGGGAACAAGAATTGAATTTAGAGCCCCTGATCCATCATGTAATCCATACTTGGCATTCACTGTAATGCTTGCTGCAGGTTTAGATGGTATTAAAAGAAAATTAACTGCACCTGAGCCTGTTGAGAAAAACATCTTTACCATGAGTGAAGCTGAGAAAAAAGAATTGGGAATAGGATCTGTACCATCTAATTTAAAAGAGGCCCTTGATGAGTTGGAGAACAACACAGTTTTAAAGAATGCCCTTGGAACTCATATATTTGAAAACTTCTTAGAAGCAAAATATAATGAATGGGACAGCTTCAGAACTGCAGTAACTGACTGGGAAACTAAGAGATATTTAAAATACCTTTAAATAAAATCTTTAAGTTAAACTAAAATTTATTTTTTATTTTTTTGAATATATTTATGTAAATACTATTATATTTTTTTAGGGATATATTGGCCTTAAAAAATAAATGATACCCTCAAATTAATTATAAAACAATAACTTAAAATAAATAAAAAAGGAACACCCTGATGAAAAACATATATTTTTTAAAACTTATGAAAGTTCTTGATGAATTACGCTATGAAAGTAGTTGTGGCATAGATTATACAAAAAGGGAATAAAAAGTATCCTATTGGAGGGAGATTTTTTATTTTTATTTTAATTATTCTATTTTATTTTTTTATTTTAATTTTAACTATCCTTTATTTTTTATATTTTTACTTTATCCATTTTTTTATATTCTACGGTATATTTATTTAATTTTTTATATCATTATGTAAATTTAACATATATTGGGCATTACTATTTTAAGTGAATTATCGAGTTCCTTAATTTTGCAAATATCACCATATAATACTTTTAAAACCTCCTCATTTAAAACATTGTTTGGATTTCCATTGGCAATAATCTTTTTATTATGGAGTATAATTACCCTATCACAGAACCATAGCATATGGTTTGGATCATGAACACTCACAATAATAGGCATTCCTTTCTTAGTGAGTTTTCTTAATGTATCCCATATCATCATTTGATTTCTAAAATCCAATGCTGAAGTTGGCTCATCTAAAACCATTGCCTTTGTTTCCTGAACCAATGCCCTTGCCAACAGTACAAGTTGCCTCTGCCCTCCACTTAATTCTGTATAGGGTCGATCTGCAAGATAAGATATTCCAATGGTTTCCATAGCTTCCAAAGCCTTTTCTTTATCCTCTTTTTTTGGTCCAAATATCCCTCCCAAATGGGGAGTTCTTCCCATCAATACGATTTCTTTAACCAAATAGGGAAATGGAGGTTTATGTTCTTGAGGTACATAGGCTATCAACTTTGAAATATCCTCTATAGGCATTTTTTTTATGTCTTTATTTTCAATGTATATATTCCCTCTTTTAGGTTTTAAGAATCCTATAATACATTTAAACAATGTAGATTTTCCAACTCCATTGGGTCCAAATATGGCACATAACTCTCCCTTTTTTACTTTGAAGGATATTTCTTCCAATATATTCCTCTTATTATCATAACCAAAATAAACATTTTGGGCCTCTATCACGTATTAATCCCCTCCAAAAAATTGGGTTTTCTTTGACCTCAATAAATAAACCAAATATGGAGCCCCAAGAATAGAGGTCACAATTCCCAGTGGCACTTCTCCAGTAGTTATGGTCCTTGCAATGGTATCACATAAAATTAAGAAAATACCTCCCATAATGGCAGAGAGGGGTAAAAGAAACCTATGATCCGGCCCCACTATGAGACGAGATGCATGAGGGATCATTAATCCAACCCATCCTATAATCCCTGCCACTGAGATTGATATTGAGGTTATAAATGTGGCTATAATAATTAATATAATCTTTAGCCTTTCACTATTTATACCAAGGGATTTTGCCTCCTCATCTCCCAGGGACAGTATATTCAACTTCCAAGAATATCTCATAAGTAGAATTATTCCTAATGGTATAAGTAACATAATAGTATAAAATTGAGCCCATCCAATATTATAAAGACCACCCATCAACCAAAATACAATGGCCTTTAATTGAGCCTCATTAGCAATGTATTGAAATATGGAAACCAATGCATTGAATAGGGACCCTAAAATCACACCTGCAAGTAGTAAAGTTACTAAGGGTGTTTTTCCACGTACTTTTGCCAAAGAATATGCACAAAATACTGCTACCATTCCAAATAGGAAGGCTGAGATCTGTACTGAATAGGGAACAGGGAATATAATAGATAATGCTGCTCCAAAGGCTGCCCCTGAAGAAACTCCCAATATAAAGGGACTAACCAGTGGGTTTCTAAATACTCCTTGGTAGGTGGCTCCTGAGGTTGCAAGGGCCATGCCTATGAGCATACCAGTCAGTATTCTAGGTATCCTTATATCCCAAACTATGGTATTATAAATATGATATTACTAAACAATTATATTAAAAACACAAAACAGACTATTAATATAAATATTATTAAATTTAATTAAATAAAGTAAGAGAAGAAACCAAAAAATCTAAAGAAAATTAAAATGACTTTAA
>DQSV01000009.1 GCA_015663075.1 Methanothermococcus okinawensis
CCAGAACCTGTCTCCAATTCCACATCACAGTTTGCCCACTTATTACCTGTTGACATGTGAAGATCATATTCCATTGGACCATCGGCAGTCATAGTAGTGGTTTCATCAAGAGTTATTTGCCCAACATCTACCATTATATGGTCTGATTTATTAACATGTTCAGCGATTTCAACACCTTTACTTACAAAGTCCTTCCAAGAGGTTCCCCCATAGGAATGGAATTGCACATGGGTATTATAATATACAGTATCCCTTTCACCATATTTAGGTTTTGCTTCAATATCCTTGGCACAATCCATGGTTTCTATGGTAGTTTTCCAATTACCAGGATGTCCAAGATCATTAGGATGAACATGCACTGAGTGAGGAAGGCCCAACATTTCATTTACTATGGTTAGTCCCCTTACGATTTCTCTTCCTGTTATGTTAAAGTATGGATTAGGATCATCAAGTCCATGGACATTTTTTCCCCAGCCCCAGGCCTCAGTTCCCCCAGGGTTTACAATTTTTATAGCAAATCCCTTTGAGACATTTAAAACCCAGGCTATATATGCTGCACACAATTCATAGTTTCCTTCCTTTAAGTAATCCATTACAATCCAATTGTTACCAAGTAATGTTAAGGCCCCCTTATCTATCTGGGGAGTATCCATGAATTCTTCATGAACGTGTTTTGCCGTTAGTGGTGGCATGGCTGCCTCAATCGCTGTAGTATATCCCATTTCAGAGTATTCATAACCTACCTTATATGTTGTAGGGATTGAGAACCCAGTTCCTATTTTAAATCCTTTTTTATTGTATGTATCCAAATAACTATCCTCAGGCCTCATCATTCTTCCAGTATTTACCTTTGGACCTGCAATGTGGGTATGAGAATCTATACCTCCAGGCATTACCACACATCCACTGACATCTATTTCTTTGGCATCCTTTGAAACAGATTCTACAATTACCCCATCCCTTACACAAATATCCATTTTCTCTCCATCAATATTATTCAAGGGATCAAATACAAATCCATTTTTTATAATATACTCCATAAAATCACCTCAAGGTTTGCCATTTATTTATATTATTTCTTATTCCAAGTATCTTTTCATAAGTTCAATCATTGTGGGAACTTCCTCATCAACCTTTATTATTTCCACATTCAATGGCCCCTTATAGGCAGGCATTGCAGTACTGTTGGTTTCTGGAGATACTACACTGTTTGCCCATGGACCCATTGGTATATAGACCATTCCCTCAGGCATAGACTCTCTTGCCTTTTTTAAACACACTACAACATCTCCATATTTGGAAATTACCTTTACAGTATCTCCCTCTTTAAATCCTGCCTTTTTCATATCCTCCTCATTCATATAACATACTCCTGCTGCTTTCCTATACATCTCAAGATTTTTACCTGCCTCTATGGCTTCTCCCTGCCATATTGTTCTACCAGTATTTAAGTAGAATTTCATAAAATCACCTAAAAACTTTTTTATTTTACAATAACTAATTTTATGGCATCTACAGGGCAAACCTCAATACATGCTCCACATCCCCTGCATAAATTACCATTAAGTATGGTTACTACTCCATTTATAATCTTTGTAACCATCTTACTTTCATCCTCAGGACCTTTACCTCCAAATACACCTGACTCCTTTGCATTTACAGGACATACTATTACACAATTTCCACATCCATGGCACCTTTCTGGATACACTTCCAACTTATAAAACATTTAATCACCTTGATATGGATTTTTAATATTTTAATTGAATATTTTAATTATTTTTTAATTTTTAATTATATTTTTGACATTGATTTTAATTTTATTAATTTATATTAATTTTAATTCATTTTTAATTTAATTTATAAGTTTGTTAAGGGCATTTTCCCAGGATGGAATCTTTGATCCAACCATGTTTATTTTAGTTCTCTTTACCTCCAACACATCAGCAGGACATGCATTGACACATGCACCACATAGGATACACACTTCTGGATTCACAGCCAATCTTGGACTCTTTTTCCCTTGTCCCTCTGACTTTGGGAACGTTAATGCATTACATGGACATACTTCAATACAGGCCCGACAACCATTACACGCATCCTCCTTTATGATTAATTCTCCTTCAAAGGGTTTTTTTACTACTATTGCATTTACAGGACATATTTTTTCACACCAACTACAGGAAACACAGGCCTCTTTATCAATGATTGTCTGACCTTTAATTTCCTTATATAGTTCTGGAATTTTTATTCTCTTTACAAATGGACACTTATAACATACTACCTCTATGGCCTCATGAGGACATGCTTTTTCACATACCTTACAGTATACACAAGCATCTGTATCCACTACAATATCTTTATATGGATTTAGATTTAATGGATTCATATCATTTTTTATAAGTTCTATGGCATCAGCAGGACAGTACTCTGCACAAATACCACATAATACACAAATATCCTTATTAATGTATATCTCCCCTAAAACCAAAGTTTTTCTTTCAGGAAGTTCCCTTTCAATAGATATAGCCTTTCGAGGACATACCACCTCACACTGTTTACATAAAACACAGGCCTCTTGATTTAAAGATATATCCTTTTTAATTTTTAGATACTGCGGAAGTTCTTTTGTAGAAGTACCATCTATTTCTAAATCCATAGCATTAAATGGACATGAAGATGCACAGATACCACATAATACACATTTTTTATTGTCTATGTCCAACTTTGGAGCATCAATAATTCCTTTAAATATGGCTCCCAATGGACCCATTTCAATTGCCTCAACTGGACAGACATCTTTACAAATGCCGCATCCAATACACTGCTCATCATTCCAACTTAAAACTCTCTTTTCAGCGGATCCTTCCCTTATTATTTTAATATTACCATTGCATACTTCTTTTTCTGTATTGATTGCCATCTTATTCCTCCAATTTATTTGGTAAGGCTTTTAATATTAAAGCATCTGTTTGGCAGGTGGATATGCAATTTCCACATAATTTGCATTTATTATGATCTATATTTATTCGATAATTAGAATCTTTATAAATAGCACCATGAGGACATTCTAAACACCCACCACAGAGAATACATCTATCTGGATCAACTTGAATTTTGGCATTGTATAGTTCCTTTATAATCTTGGATGTAATATCCCTGTCATCACTTAATGAGTTTATGATTTTGATAGCATTATTAACTGGCAATTTTATAATTTCTTCTGAAACTCTTATTACTCTTTTTGATGGGTGTCTTCCATGTAAGTAGTGAGAAACTATTGATCTATCCATATTTAGATACTCTGCTATCTCTTTTTGCAGTTTTCCCTTTTTTCTTAGGTTCACTGCCACTATTGCTTTGATTCCAGATAGAATATGGTCTGGCATAATGTCATCACTATATAATGTTAATCAATATCAACTTTCTTTTGATAATATATATGATTTGTCCCTAATAAAAAATCGTAAGGTATATATATTATTGTTAGTATTGCTAACAATTGAATATTAAAATATATTAATATATAAGATTAGACTCTATCTATTTTTAAATTATTATTAATTAATATAAAATCACAATTAATATCCAAACAACCTACACTGGCCATATAATCCTAAACGATTATTCATTACAAATTTTGGACAACCATGACCCTATCATGGCGAGGAAAATAGCAAACTATATAACGAATCCATTAATACCATTTCATTAATGCTTTATTTTAGATCCTAATATATCCTATTCCTATCTTTATTTTACTATCATTGAAATTATTGTTAATATACTAATGCCATAGGCCAATATTTTTATTTTGTTGTCCATTCTGTAAGGTCTTTTTAAATCATTTGAAAATTCTTCAATTTCCTTTAACTTTTCTTCTTCACTTTTTAATAGAGGAATATCCAATTTGATGTTCATAATATCACCTTATTTAACTTTTATTTTATTGTGAGAATACATTTTTTCTAATTATTCTGTATAAAAACTACTATATATACCTTTTTGCTCATTATAAATCATGATAATTGTTTCTAATGAAAAATAATGACAGATATTTTTTCATTGTCATTATTAACCATGATAAATTTAATTATAAAAAAATTAATAAATTATAATGTCAAAATTGGAATATGGGTTATTAATTTAGTAAATTATATGATTTTGAATTTAACTTATTTCTGTTAAATATTAACTAAAGAATACAATATAAAAACTATTAAAAAAAATTTATAAAAATTAAAAAAATAAAGATAATTAAGATAGATTAAAAAATAATATAAAAATCTAAAAAACCTAAAAGGAAGTAAATAATAAAAAGTAAAAATCCTATATTAACCCATTATACTCCGAACATTAAGGGAAAGAATGGACTTTCTACAGGATTGGCGTTATGAACCTTAGTTTAAGGCAAAGTAGAAACATATTTGCAGTAAAATCCTAATTTATTGATATGATATCCATTGTTATGTTATTTATATTAATTAAAGTTATAAGTTTATGTGTTTGATTACATATATTTATTTTTGTCTTACTTTCCATCAAAGTATATTAAAATAAAAATAAGAAATATAATTAAAAATAAATTTTAAATTACTTATTATTGTCTTTATTTTAAGATTATTATTATTAAAGTATAATATCTATTAAAAGATAAAGAGGATGTAATATGAAAAACACAATCAATATAGGTAATGACAAGGAACATAAAAACACAGATGAAAAAATAAAAGGCATAATAAAAAATACCTCAGAAATAATATCCATTGAAGAATTGAAGGAACTTCTAAAAAAGGATGAAATGGGAATAGGATATAAAAGAGCGTATATTGGATTTGAACCAAGTGGTAAAATACATTTGGGGCATTTTTTACAGATTAGGAAGATGATCGATCTACAGAATGCAGGATTTGATATAACAATACTCTTGGCAGATCTCCATGCTTATTTGAATCAGAAGGGAAGTATGAAAGAAATACATCAATTAGCCGAACATAACAAAGAAATATTCAAAGCAATGGGGTTAAAGGCAGAGTATGTTTATGGCAGTGATTTTCAATTGGAAAAGGAATATACTTTGGATCTATATAGAATAGCCCTAAAAACCACATTAAAGAGAGCAAGGCGAAGTATGGAGGTAATTGCACGGGAAGAGAAGAATCCAAAGGTTGCAGAAGTGATATATCCTCTAATGCAGGTAAATGATATAAAACATTTAAAGGTGGATGTTGCTGTTGGAGGAATGGAGCAGAGAAAAATACACATGCTTGCACGGGAATTACTACCAACTATAGGATGGAAACCTCCTATTTGTATACATAATCCTGTACTTACAGGCCTTGATGGAGAAGGTAAAATGTCATCTTCAAAGGGAAATTTTATTGCCATAGATGATGATCCAGATGCTATTAAATCAAAGATTAAAAAAGCCTATTGTCCTATAGGCATAGTTGAGGGGAATCCAATATTTGAAATAGCTAAATATTACTTAGAATATCCATTAATTATAAAAAGACCTGAAAAGTTTGGAGGAGATATCACATTAAAAAATTGTGAAGAGTTAGAAAAACTTTATTTGGAAAAAAAGATCCATCCTATGGACTTAAAGAAAACTGTTTCGGATGGAATTATTAGTGTATTATCCCCAATTAGGGAAAAAATAAAATAATTACAGCAAAACATAAAATATTTTGATCCTATCTCTTAAGAACTTCTAATCCAACTCCTTGCAAATGACGTAGATCCTATAACTTTTGAAAAATTTAACAGTTCTCTTTAACTCTACTACATTCAATAGGATTCTTTAAAAATATTATATATCTTTTAATACTCTTCCAGGTATATTTGATAGTACTAAATCTGAGATTAAAGAGGGAAAAGATTATTTGGGATTCATCAGTTTATTGGTCTTTCCCCAAACTTGGAATTAGTCCTTTGTAGGCTTTTATTCCATCTTTTTTTATGTTGGATTATAAGTGTTATGTGCCTCATGGTTAAAAATTAGGATAATTAAAAATAAAAAATATAAAAAATAAAAAATAATGAAAACATGCCCTTAAATTATCAAAAAGTTGGGGATATAGTTTTAGTAAAGAAGGATCTATGTCCTGAGGAAATAGAATATATAATCAACAAAACAAAATGCAAAACCATTGTTAAATATAAAAATATAGCAGGAGATTTAAGAAAACCAGTAGTAAATATAATATATGGCTCTAAAACAGAAACCCTACATAAGGAGCATGGATGTTTATTTAAATTAGATATATCTAAGGTTATGTGGAGTATGGGCAATATTGAAGAAAGAAAAAGAATGGCACATATTTCAAATTCCAATGAAGTTGTAGTGGATATGTTTGCAGGGATTGGTTATTTTTCCATCCCTATGGCAAAGTATTCCAATCCTAAGAAGATATATGCCTTAGAGATTAACCCTGATTCCTATTATTATTTATGTGAAAATATAAGGTTAAATAAGTTAAACAATATAAAACCTATTATGGGAGACAATAGAAGTATAAATTTGGAGAATGTTGCCAATAGAGTAATTATGGGATATATATTAAAAACAAGATTTTTTTTAAATGTGGCATTTAAATTCCTAAGTAGGGAAGGGGGAATCCTACATTATCACGATACATTGCATGAAAATGCCATATATCCTGAAGCCATTGATCTTATAAAAAAATATGCAGAGAAACATGGATATACCTTAGCATCTTATGATATACATAAAATAAAAAAATATGCTCCAGGAGTTTGGCATATTGTAGTGGATGCCAAAATAAAAAATAAATCAAAAAAATAAATCAGTAAAAAATAAAATAAATTAAAAAATTTAAAAATAATAAAATAATTCAAATCTAAGATGTAAATGGGAAAAATTAAAATATTTAAAGAAATAAATAAAAATAATCTTAAAAAGTAGAAATCTCACACTACCACTCCTCTTCACCCTACACTCCTAAGCACTGGAAATGCAGAGGAAATCCTTTATTGAAGGCAGTGTTGGTTTTTTATTTGGGTTTATGATTTTTAAGGATACCTGAGTTGGTGTGATGCCCTCATAGGGCGGTCTTCC
>DQSV01000012.1 GCA_015663075.1 Methanothermococcus okinawensis
CACTTATTATTTATGGTTATTCATTTTTAAATATTTTATTTAATTGATAATTAAATATCGATAATAAGTAAATATTTAAGTAATTATTCTATCTTTACTTCCTTTTCATACTTCCAAACACCATGTAGGTTGCAATACATGTAGGCACTTAATTTCATATTATGGCCCTTATGCTCTCCAGAGGGTGCCTTTACATATAGTACTACATCAGGCTTAACATACTGAGTTAAATCCACCCTAGTTAAGGTAATATCTCCAATTTTAAGTTCAATGAATTGGATAAAATGATCGTCATCCATTGGGTGATCTACCCCTGCACTACGTATTCTAACTTCAAATAGTTCCCCAGCTTTAACTACATCTTTACATTCAATTAATGGAGTATGCTTTTTTTCAAAGTCTGTACCCTCTACAATAGTCTTTGCATCTACACAACTCATAATACCCCTTACTATATTTTAATTAATTAAAATAATTACAATACATACTTCGGAATACCTATTATATAAACATATCTCTACGAAATTAGGCAAAAATTTCTAAAGTTAAGCCGATTATAGTTCATTTAAAATTTTTACGGCTTTAACAAATGGGGGCATACCTGAAGTTAAAAGCACCACCTTTAATGCATCAAATATTTCATCCTTTGTAATACCTAATTCTGACATACCGCTTGACATCTGTTTTTTAGTGGCCCTCTCATCCCCTGCTGCTGCAGTAATTGCCACTGCTATCAATTTCTGGGTTTTATAGTCCAATGCCTCTCCAGTATATACTTCATTATTTAAATCAACGATTATTTTATATAATTCTGGATAATTTTCTTTTATGTATTTCATCCCCTCTCCTACAAATACTTCATTTTTCATATTATTCCTCCACTTTTTATTAAAGTTAGGTATTGCATTATAATACTTGATTTGCAAATTAAGAATATATACTTGCAATTTATGTATATTTTTATATTTTATATATATATTTTTTGAAATAAATTTTTTGTTTATTAATAGTTTTATTTTATAGCTTATTAAATAATAATAATTGTTAAATAATAATAAAAAAACAAAATATATAAAAAACAGAAAAGGATATATAGAGAATAAGTACTATCATACAGCATGTTCATAATGTGGTAATTAATTACAATGGTTTTAAAAATATATAATTATACAAAAAATATTTAATTTTTTAAATTAATATAATAATTATGGATTATATAATTGATAATACTTACAGTTTAGATATATCCTGTTTTAATAACCCTTTAGAATCTTCCCATCTTAGGAGGAATATCATGATATTGATTATTGGTTATGGGTCCTTTGGCCGTAAAGTTACAAACTATGCTAAAACGCTGGATAAAGTTGTTGTAATTGACAAAAATCCCGCAGTATTTGAATCTATTGATAATTTGGATTTTGAATATGTTGTAGGAGATGCATCTGAAAGGGAAACACTTCTTAATGTCAATATTAAAGATGCAGATACCATATTAATATTAACCAATGAATATGTGGTAAATAAAAAAATAGTAGAGGTTGTAAAGGAATTAAATCCTACGGCATATGTGATTGCCAGAGGTATTGTAAAGTATCCTGATTTGTATTCAGGAGTTAAGGTGGATAAGATAATACACCCCATTGAATGTGCAGCCAAAGAGATTGTATTTGAAATAGAGAAGTCTAAATTACGGAGAAAATTAATGGATTTGGAGAGGATAGTTAATAATGTAAAATTAAAATATGGGAAAACTAAGGACACCATAATACTAAAAAATGAAAATACTGAAGATAACGGGAAAGCATCATTTTTAATAGTTATGCATAATAATCCAGATCCAGATTCAATAGCCAGTGCAATGGCATTAAAAAAAATATTTGAAAAATGGAATGTGAATTCAGATATCGCTTATGGGGGAAAAATAGAATTTGATGAAAATAAGGCAATGGTAAATCTATTGGGTGTAAAAATAATTCCCATTAATGATATAGACATTGCAAGATATGATGGCATTGCTGTTGTGGATACTTCAACCTCAAAACTGCTACCAATAAGTCCTAACAACTACAAAATTGATATAATTATAGACCATCATGAAAATGGTGACTTAAGTGCAGAATACATGGATATAAGGCCTGATATAGGTGCCACGGCTACCATACTGTTAGAGTACTTAATTCAATTGAATTTAACTCCAAAACAGGATTTAGCAACGGCTCTATACTATGCCATATGTACTGATACAAACTACTTTAAAAGAAAAACCTCTAAAAAGGACTTTGAGGCTGCAGGATATTTACAAGATTTGATGGATCCAAAAACCTTAGAAATGATTGAAAACCCAGAAATGGATACTGAATCCATGGAAATACTTGCAAGATCCATCATAAATAGGAAAATAATTAGAAGTAGTATAGCTCTATCCTACGTAGGTAGGGTAAATAATAGAGGGGCTCTACCAAAGGCAGCAGACTTTTTACTCAAAATGGAGGGAATAACTACAACATACGTATTTGGAATCTCCGAGAATAAGATATACATAAGTGCAAGGACAAAAGATTTAAGAATTGATGTAGGGGACATAATGAAAAGGGCTTTTGGAGGAGGAGGACATCAAAAGGCTGCAGCAGCAAGTATTGATCTTGGTATTTTTGAATCGGTTTCCAATAAGGAATCCCTTAGGAAATTAGTTGAAGAGGCCATACAAACCAAAATACTTAATGTTATGGGCATCAGTGAAGGGGAGGAAAAGGGAAAGGGTTAAAACTTAAAGGAATTAAAAACTATCTTTTATTTTAAAATATTATAAGATAATATGCTTAAGGAATTAATAAATAAAATAATCTGGCATCCTGATTATTCTGCTGAAGATTATGAAATAATTTACTTACATAGAGTGGGCCCGAGAGGAGATCATAAAAATAAAGAAAGTAATCCCACTCATGCATATAAAAAAGTTCCGATAAGTGAAGTATTCATTGAATATTCCTTTATTGTTTGTAATGTAAATAACCAAAGGACCCATATTCCCCTTCATAGAATACTGGAAATTAGAAATAAAAGAACGGGGGAGATTTTATATAAAAAATCTTATCCCTATCATTAAGATTTCAAAATAATTAAAAAGAAAAATCATATAAAAATTTAGAAATCTTATCATTATCCTTTTTTGATAATCCTAAGTACTGAGGATATGTAATACTTTGACAAGAATGGTTGTTATAAAAACATATAGTTAGGTCAATTTAATAAGGACTTGAGAATATTCTTTATTATTTTTGTTCTTTGCAATAATTTTTTAAAAAATCCATATTTTCCTGCATTTTTTTAATTTTTTATTTTTTTTAATTTTTATATCACAATAGGTTTATGTGCTTGATTGTAAAATATTAAGAAGGATAATAAATATAAAAATTATAATAAATAGTTAATATTTGATTAAATAAATATAAAAGAATAATAATATAAATAAAGATATTGTAAATTAAATAAAATACGTTATAAAAGTTAACATTATTAATAAAGGGTTTTTCACATGGTTAAGGTAGAGGAGTATATGACAAGAGATGTGGATTATGTTGATCCAGAGGATTGCGTAAAGGAAGTAATTGAATTAATTAAAAAAACTTCCCATGATACATTTCCAGTAGTATCCAAGGGCAAGGTTGTTGGTATAGTTTCAGTTCATGATTTAATAGGCAGGGATGAAGAAGAAAAAATAAAGAATCTAATGGTTAAAAGGGAAGATATGATAACTACAAGACCTGATGTAAATATACGGGATGTGGGAAGAATTATGTTTAGAACAGGGTTTTCAAAACTGCCTGTTATTGATAAGGACAATAGACTATTAGGTATAATAACAAATACCGATGTTATTAGATCCCAAATTGAAAAAACCACTCCCGAAAAATTAAATAAAATATTAGATACCTATAGGAAATTAGGATATGAAGTTAACCTATATAAGGATAGCATTCCTGTTTACAAAATTAGGCCCACTCAATCAAAGATTTATGAGGATGAATTACAAGGAAGGATTTATGAATTAAAAAGAGGGCTGGCTGAACCTATAATAGTTATTAAAAAGAACAGTGAGTCCAAAAAAAATGATTACTATATACTTGTTGATGGACACCATAGGGCCATAGCCTGTAACCTATCTAAAATACCTCTATTGGAGGCATATGTTATCGAAATAAAAACTGACAAGCAACTGGGTATTGAAAAAACTGCCGAAAGTCAGTCTTTAAAAACATTAGATGACGTTAAAATAATTGATGAAGATAAAAACAATTCCCGTGAAATATATGAACTTAGTTCTAAAAGAAGTAGTAATTTTTATTAAAAATATTTCTGTAAATAATAAAAATTAAAAATATAATATAATAAAATAATTTAATTTAACCTATAATTCTTTATAGTTCAATGACTTTTTAAGCACTTCAATATTTGGCTTTCCATAACTTAATAATTTTCCTGTTTTTATATCATTTATTGTAACAACTGCAGGTGCAAACATTCCCTTATCTATTTTGTAGAAATCATAATTTGCATCTTTAAATACCTCCAAGAAGGGCCTTCCATAATCTGATGATGTACAGGAGGGCAATTTCTTACATAGATTTTCAATATCATCTCCCTCTTCGCTCTCTATATAGTAGTAGGTTTTACCTCCATAGAGTACCATATCATTTGTAGCCCCCATCATAACTAAATCATCCCCAACAATTGGAGCAATAGGAGCAATACCTGCTGCATGTTTAACCTTCTTTACATCAAAGTGAAGGGCTTCTAACATTTTATAGGTTCCATTTTCCACTACCCTACCACTTATCTGTATTGATCCAACCAAGGAGGCTGTTGGAGCCACCAATAGATATACATTTTCAGTATTTACTCCACATTTTTCAGCAACATATTCGGCAACATCTTCATTTGGAAGTTTTGAGGATTCTAAGCACAATATGGCTACGTCAGCATTATCCTCATAATCAATTTCTTCATAAGTATTTTTAGGCATTTTTGCAAGGGCCCTTGCAGGTCCTGAACCCATAGCAAAGTATTTACCAACCTTCACAGCCCAGCCAGCCTTTTGGGAACCTAAGGTGGATATGGCAGGATGGGAGGTAATTACCTTTATTAATGGTAATGCTAATTCATCATTTAAAGTCCCATTTAATGCAATACCCACATAGGCCAATCCTCCTAAGCATACCTTGGTAAAGGCTTTACCGGCTTCAAAACTACCTATTACATTTACTCCACAATCTAAAACCTTTGCTCCGTTTTCAAGGGTTATTACTTCAATATTTAACTCATCCTTATTTTTTATCATATCCTCCACTATTGGAAGGGATTTTAAATTTACACTCATCATCATTTCACCATATTACTTTTTATAATTAATATGCTATTTTTTAGTTGTTATTGGTTATTTATTAATTATTATTAAATTTTTTGGTTGTACATAATTTATTTATGTATATATAGCATATTTATTAGATAACATTTATATTAATTATTATTTTTATTAAATATCATGGATTCAGAGAAATAAAATAAAATTTATATATTTAAGTACATCAGCATGGATTAAATATTTTTAACAAATAAAATATCATCAATAAATATATTAAGTCATTGTGAAACCATGGATAATTCCATTTATAAATTTTTACATGATCTAAATACAAATTTTAAAAGAAAAACATTAAGGGAACTTTTATCAGAGGATAAACCCCATGTTATAATTAATGGAAAGAGACATAGAATAAAGAAAAAAGAATTAAATTTAATAAATGAACTAACTCCTACTAAGGATTTAAAGATACCAATACTATTAGAGATAGATGCCTCATTGGAATCTGGGACAGTAAAAATAAATGGCCATGCTGAGATAAATTTAATTTCCAAGATATTGAACAGAGAAATAAATTTATTTACTGAAGAGCCCTCAATATATATCTATAAACCAGAATTAAAAATTTTAAGGAGACAATTACCTACCACCACAACATATATCTTCAAGATAGGTTCCTATTGAGTGATATAGTATGGAAATCAGAAAAAAGAAATATAGGGGCACTGATCCATTTAAAAGAATGATGAACAATCAAAAAAATATAGAAAAACTATATAAAATATATTACCTTATAAATATATGGGTATGGCTTGCCATGGTTATAGGATCTATAATTTTCATAATATGGGCAATTAAATACTTAAATTTAATTTAAATTTGGAATTTTATTATGTATTATGTAAAGTAGTAATAAATCTTAAAATGGGATTGTTATGAATGAATATGTAATATACTTTACCATGTTTGCACTAATAATTGGGGCCCTATCTTCATTAAAATTATGCTTTCATAAAAATACCTCCAATGTACTAATTGGAGAGGGCCTAATGGCCATAATAGTGGCAACCTTTTTAGTGGTATTATCAGTGGGGTTTAATATATCCTTTGGGGAAACTGTGGCATTGTTCATATTGGTGGCTGGACCTGTGGGAACAATAGCCTTTTCAAGGGTAATGAAAAAAAATAGGATGGAATAGACATCCCCTATTAAAATTATAATAGATATTATCCTTTTTTTGTTTTCATTTAATTATTAATTACTTTATTATTTTTAATTATTATTGATTTTTTATTTTTATTTATGTTATGGATTATAAGTTAAGATTGTGTGCTAACTACAATAAAAAGTTAAAGATTATTTAAATATTGGATGCAATGAACAACACATTGGTAAACTTAATGGCCTATAGGGGTATCCCTTAGATTCCTCCTTTATTCTTTTAATAAGTTCATCTACTGTCATTTTCTCTTTAAAACTCTTCTTTAATGTGGATTTTTTTCTAATAGTAACTGTTAAAATATTGTTATTTACTTCCTCATCACCAATTACCACAACATAAGGAACCCAATCCCTTCCTGCATTTCTTATTTTTTTACCAACACTATCCTCTCTATCATCATAATCCACTCTAATACTATTTTCCTTTAATTTCTCAGCAACACCTAGTGCATATTCTTTATGGTTTTCAGAAACTGGAATAACCCTTACTTGAATTGGAGAGAGCCATACTGGTAGCATTGGAAGGTAACCATCCTCAAAATCCTTAAATGCCCTTTCCAAGAGAGCACATATTACCCTTTCAATACTTCCAGTTGGGGAACAGTGTAGTATTATAGGATAGGCTTCCCCGTTTCCATTATGTACTTTAATACTAAATCTTTTGGCACTTTCAACGTCTATTTGCACAGTTGGGTTTTCAATGGGCCTTCCAAAACTATCTATTACTGCCATATCCACCTTTCCAACCCAATAATGACTCCTCTCTGGAATTAATTCAAGAAGTACTCCCTTTCCATATTTTTCCTTATATTCCTTTGCCATTTTAAAGAACCACTTTTTATTCTCCTCAAAGAAATCCTCAGTATATCTAAATATTACAGAATATGGGGTATTTAAATCATCTCCTGTTTTTAGGCACATCCAAAATTGATTTTCAAATTCCTTCATTGCCTGATCCATATTTAGACATACTGTATGCATATCTGGCATAGTAAAGGCCCTTAATCTCTTTAAACCTACTAACTCTCCCCTTTGTTCATATCTAAAACTGTATGTTGAAAGTTCATATAATTTTAAAGGTAGATGTTTTGGAAGTATGTACATGTCCTTTTTCATCATAAACTGTCCAAAACATGCTGCAAATCTAAGCATCAATTCTTTATTTCCTTGGGTAAATCTGTACTGCCTCTCTCCAAATTTATCAGCATGCTCCCTAATGGATTTATTCTCTAAGTTATACATAACTGGAGTTTCAACTGGCATGCCTCCATTTTCTATAACTATGTTGTATATGTAATCCTGTAGAAGGTCCCTAATAAGTTTTCCCTTGGGATACCACCTAAAGTGGCCAGCATCTGAGGAGGGTTCATAATCACAAATTTCCTTTTCCCTTATGTATTTTACATGAGGGGGCTCCTTTTTATACTTCTTACTATCCTTTATACCCAACTCCTTAATGGCCAAGGCCCTTAATTCCTCATCCTTTATTACTTCATTTATCTTTTCTCTGTCCAATTCTATAAGTTCCTCACTATCTACATCCAATAGATAGAATTTTGGTTCCTTTTCCCCTATGTTTTTTTCATCAATTGAGGTATCTTCAGGAGAGGGCATATCTCCAGTAATTTTTCTAGATAATTCACTTAGGGGATGTCCCTTACAACTTATCTTAAAGGATTTATACCATCCAAAGGGAGCCCTCAATACATTGTAATTTTTTTCCTTTAATTCCCTTTCAACGCCCATAAGTATTTCCCTTGCAACCTTTGGAGAGGCCAAATCACTTGATAGATGGGCATAAGGGTATATTACTATATTATTAACCTTTAGATTTTCGGCAGTTTTTATTATTTCATTTAATGTGTTTTTTAAAACAGTCTCTTGATTACTTTCATCTTCCTTTTCAACAGCCATAAATACTGTCAAACACTCCTCCATTTTTCCCTCTGGTGTGATAATATCCTCTGCAATTTTTGTTCTTTCTGTAACTTTAAATTCCAAGTAATCAGAATGTATCAACAGTATCTTCATATTATCCCTCTTTATTTAAATATAGGATTTTTATATAGGATTTAATTTTTATAGTATATATTTTTGAGTAATATATGATATGGTTGAATATGATGTGGTTAATAAATATTTATAATATTTATCAAAACTTAGTATTCTAAATTTCTCCCTTTTGCCATCTCCTTATAATTTCTTTAATAATATCATAGGAACTATGAAAGGGACATTTTACATATTGGTTGGTCTTTATGACATTTATATTTAAGTTATACTTTTTTAACTCCTCCTTTAACTTATTTACATTAAATGTTGTTTGATCAGGGCCTAAAACTATAATATCCGGTTTTATATTCAATATTGGTTCTAATTTATTAGTTAAACTTCCAAGTATTGCTTTATCCACTGGCTTAAGTGCTTCTACTGTAAGTCGGCGTTGTTCTTCAGGTATTATCGGTTTTCTACCCTTTATTTTTTCAACGGTTTTATCCCTGGATACTATAACAATTAATTTATCTCCCAAACTTTTTGCATATTTAAGGGTGTTGTAATGTCCAGGATGTATTATATCAAAGGTGCCTGCAGTTACTACCACTTTATTTTTTCCCATAGTTATCCACTTTATATATTAATAATCATATCATATGCTTTAATAAAATAATAATTATTATATTAAAAAAATAATATAAAGGATAAAATAAAATAAGAAATAATATTTTTAAATCTCTCTAACTTAGATTGTCATAAATTTTATAATGTTGGTACTGACAAAGGATCGCTTGCTCTTCCAGTGTTTGGGAGCACATAATGAGAATAATAGAAAATTTCTAATTATTATATGATTATTTCTTAAGTGTTTATAATATCTTAGGTTTTAAACTTAAAATTATTAATTTAAAATTATATTGGGATATTATGTATATAATTATCGCTGGGATCGGCAGAGTGGGGTTTGCCTTAGCAAAATCCCTCTCTGGAAAAAATCATGACTTAGTACTTATAGATACACTTAAAGAGATATGTGAAGAGGTAGCCTGCGAAATAGATGCCATAGTAATTAACGGAGATTGTACTCGTATTAAAACCCTTGAAAATGCAGATATAGAAAGTGCAGATATGTTTATTGCAGTTACTGGACAGCAAGAAATAAATTTAATGAGTGCATTGCTTGCTAAGAACTATGGGGTTCCCAAAACAGTTGCCCGAGTTAGAGATCCTGAGTATAAAGAGGTATTTGAGAATTTAAATATAGATGTTGTTGTTAGTCCAGAACTTGTGGCTGCAAATTATATTGAAAAGCTTATAAATTTGCCAGGAATAGTTGATTTAACAGTTATTGGTAGAGGGGATGCAGAAATTCTTGAGTTAATTATTAGAGAAAATTCCAAGGTAGCCAATAAGCGTATAAAGGAATTGGGCAGACAAAAGGATTATTTAATAATTGCAGTATATGAAGACAATGAATTAACAATACCTGATGGAGAAACAATTTTAAAGGTAAATAGTAGAATTATTATTTTAGCAAAAAAGGATGCTGTGCATGAGGTTAGAAAGTTGTTTGTATAGGGGAAGCGTTATATATATTTTATCAAAACACCTTAAAATCCTTTGTTAAATAAATTATAATTATTAAAAATATGTCAAATGCAAGTATTAACAAAATATATTTGATATTTGGAGATTCTATTTTAGAAAGTAGTTTTAGATTACCATTGTATCCCCGGGAGTTCAGGATGATAAATAATCTCTCTCCTCTATCCCAGGAGGTTATAAATAAATTGGCTGCTAAAATTCCCAGGGATTTATATGTTGTTTTTAAATCCTTGTATCCCAGTCTAGTTTTTTGGGCATTTTCTATTCTAATGGCTTCGTCAATTAGTACAAATATATATCTGTACATCATCATTGCAATATCCAATATGGATGAGGGAACCCTTAACTCCTTTAAAACATAGAAGAGTTTAGTCATTGGCGTAGTTAATGCTAAAAACAGTGTACATGCAACCCCACCTAACATTCTGCTAAATACTAACAGCCCCATATTTACCCCATATTCATAGAAAGAAATGTTATAACCAAAAATACCTATAGAGAATAGTTTATCTCCAACTCCAGAGTATATAATGGCCATAAGTATTATAGTAATTATGCCAAACCCTATGGGAGTTCCTATAAGGGGTAAATATATTTTTAAGGGAACCTTTGCCTTGAAAATTGTTAAATATATCATTATAATGGCAATAATTAAAGGCACAATTATGGAGTTGGAAAGAACACAGATTAATAATAAAGATATTGCAAATATTACCTTTAATTTTGGATTAACATTATATAATCCATTATTATGGGCTATATTATCTATAGTATTCTGTAACATAAATTCACCTTAAAATAATTTTTTTAAAAAATTAATACTAAAAACTGTAAAAAATAAAGTAAAATACAAAAATAAAGTAAAAAAATAAATAATATAGTAAAATAATATAATTAAAAATAAAAAAATAATTATTGGGAGGTTAATTCCTTTTTACCGCTATAATATCCAATGAAATATCCTATGATTATGGCACCTATTGCAGCCTGTAACGCAAAGAGAAAGGATTCTATTTCTCCACTTGGAGGCTCCCATATTGGTTTAAACCAAGGTTTATAATTTGGATTCATTTTCTCTATGGCCTCTCCTCCTATATCATCTGATCCCTCAAAATACCCTTGCTTTTCCCCTTTACCAGCGTACATTATAAGTGGGGCAATGATTAATAATATAACTCCTAAGATCATAATAATATGTTTTGTTTCCATTTATTCAGCACCTCCAGTATTGGTATTTAATGAAGATGTGTAGTTTGGAACTTCACTTTCATCAATAACTCCTAACTTCAAAAGTATATCTGGCCTTAACTCCTTTATCTTATCCCATAGTAATGCTGTTAATAAACCTTCTGCAATTGCAAGGGGTACCTGAGTAATGGCATAAATACCTAAGAACGTTGTCACTGTAGTCATTGGATTATTTCCTGGAAATGCCAATGTAAGTTCTATTGAGGTGGTAACATAAGTAATCCAATCTGCAGCAATGGCTGCCAACATAATTGCCCATGTGGATTTCATCTTTCCTTTTAGGATTTTCCATACAATTGCCCCTGCAAGGGGACCCATAATACCCATGGAGAATACATTTGCTCCTAAGGTGGTTATACCACCATGGGCCATGAGTAGGGCTTGGAAGATTAATACTATGGTACCTAAAACTGCAGTAATTGGAACTCCAAAGAGTACGGCACCTAATCCATTACCACATGGGTGGGAACAACTCCCTGTAACAGAGGGCATTTTAAGGGAACTCAATATAAACATAAAAGCTCCTGCAATGGCCAATAACGGTTTTACCTCTGGCTGCTCCTTTATCATTTTATTCAACTGCATAACTCCATAGATTACTACTATACCTGATAGGATATACCAAAAGGCACACCACTCAGGTGGTAGAAATCCTTCCATTATGTGCAAGATATCACCCATAGATTTTTTTAGTTATTATTCTTTAGTAGGTATTATTAATTAAAGAAATATATAAAAATATAAACTTCTCTTTAAATTTCATAATATATATAATTTTCTATTTAATTTTATCTTTTCTAAAATAAATTTTATTAGATATTATACATGTTTGAAATTATTTATTGTTGATTATGGGAAAATTATGAAAAAATTAATAGAATACTACAACACATTGGCCAGGGAGTATGATAAAATATATAAAAACAAAAGTATAGAGTATATGAGAATCATAGAGCAGGAAATATTGAATAGTGAAGTTAAAAAAAATTATTTAATTTTGGATATAGGGTGTGGAACTGGAGAGCAATTGAATTATCTAAGGGATTACAATATATTGGGCCTTGATATATCCTTGGAGATGGCTAAGAGGGCTAAAAATAAAACTGGAAAATTTCTTTTTGTAGGAAATGCTGAATATCTTCCCTTTAAAAATAAATCCTTTAATTGTGTAATATCCCTTTTCGGAGCCTTAAACCATGTGCAGATAAATAGGGCATTTAAGGAGGTAAGGAGAGTATTAACAAAAAATGGAGTATTTATATTTTCCATTGCAAATGTTTATAACTTAGGTTGGATAATTGGATCCCTAAAAAAAAGAGGATTAACTAAAACCAAAAGGGCTATTGAACATAAAAAGGGAGATATTGTAAAGTATGTAGGTGGAAATAGAATAAAAGTAAATACAAAATTTTATAGTATAAGAGATATTGAAAATATATTAAAAAAATATAATTTTTATATAAAATATACCTTTGGAACCAATATCACAAATTCTCCATTGGACAGAGTAATATACAAAACCTTTTTAAAGAATTTTGGGGCATACATTGGTGCTGTGGCTATTAGAAAATAGAGAATAACTTATATCAATGAAACAAGAGAGTAATAAGAATTGAATAAAAACATATAAAAAATTAGTAAAAAATAAAAAGATAATTAAAAAAATAAAAATATAAATTAATAGTCTAAAAAATGGTAATTTTATTATATTATTAAAATTGTGGACTTAACAATAATTTTTTAAGGTATTACTCTTATTTTATATAATATTCTTAATATACTACATTAAATTACAATTAAAAAGGGGATTTTATGGATTTAAGAGAAATAGTTAATGAGTTAAAGAATTTTGAAGGTGTTACTCGAAAAAAAGGGATAAAGGAGATAATATCCACTTTTAAATTCAATGACAGAGATTATAATTTTAATATAATATCCGATTTTGGAGATGATGCTGCAATAATTGCCATTAATGATAAAGATGCCTTGTTATTGGCGGCTGATGGCATATGGGGCAAAATATTAGAGGTGGATCCCTGGTGGGCAGGTTATTGTTCAGTATTGGTAAATGCCAATGATATAGCAGCCATGGGGGGTAAGTCTATAGGTATGACAAGTATAATTGGTATAAAGGATTGGAAAATATGCAAAGAGATTTTAAAGGGCATAAATTACGGTGTAGATAAGTTTGGCATACCCATGGTTGGAGGGCATACCCATCCAGATGCCAATTGTAATGTTTTAGATGTTTCAATAACTGGTATTGTGAATAAAAACAACATCTTAAAGAGCAATGGTGCAAAGATTGGAGATAAAATAGTATTTGCTTATGATTTAGAGGGAAGGATTTATGAAAAATTTAGTTTAAATTGGGACACCACCACTATGAAATCAAAAAAATTAGTAAGAGACCAATTAAAAGCCCTTGAAATTGTTGGAGAGAGAAAACTTGCCAATGCCTGTAAGGATATAAGTAATCCTGGAGCCTTAGGTACCTTAGGCATGCTTTTGGAAGCCTCTAAAAAGGGAGGCTATGTAGATATAAGAAGGATACCTAAGCCTGAAAATATTCCATTAATTCAGTGGTTAAAGATATATCCTGGATGTGGATTTGTATTCACTGCCTCGGAGAAGGATGTTTCTACCTTAAAAGAGATTTTAGAGGAAGTAAATATCACTGCCGAAGTTTGTGGAGAGGTTATTAAAGAGAGAGAACTTGTAATACATGATGGAAAGGATAAAGAGGTTTTGTTTGATTTTAATAAGGAGTATATCTGTGGATGTTAGTTTTAAATTCTTTTCTTTTCTATGGCCATTATTAACCTATCTGTACATGTAAAACATGGATCACAACTTGCAATAATTAACTCTGCATCAGATACATGATATCCCTTTAATATAGCCTCCATACAGGCTAAATTGGTCTCTGTAGGAGTTCTTACCTTTGACTGGGTTACCCTACCTTCACTATTTATACCATAGGAATAATACACTTGCCCCCTTTGGGCCTCGTTGTAGGTATCTATAGGTTTAAATTCTGTTATTTCGTAGTTAGGATTGTAAAATTCCTTTGGTAGATCATAAAGGCCCTTTAAGGCCTGTCTTATTATCTTAGTACTTTCAAAACACTCATACATTCTCACAAGTATCCTGGATAGAACATCCCCATCATCCAATATTATTTCCTCAAATTCAAAGGAGTCATACTCAGGAACATGACCCATCTTTCTCATATCACTTTTTATGCCACTGCCTCTGGCTGTGGGACCCACTGCATGATACTTTGAGGCAATCTTTCTGTCCATTACTCCAATATCCTTCATACGAGAAACCAGCAAAGGATCATTTAAGGTTCTATCAAGAAGTATTTTCATTTTTTCATCGAATTTATCCATCCTCTCAATGAGATTAGGTATATGTTTATCAGATATGTTGCATCTTGGTCTTATTCCCCCTATTACAGGACAGGAATATTGAATCCTACTTCCACTTACATCAAATAGTGTTTGCATTATAGGTTCTCTGAGCATAAAGGCTCTCATGGACATGGTTTCATGGCCCAGTATCTCAAAGGCATGGCCAAATAACAATGTATGAGAATGTAATCTTTCCAATTCCTCCACTATTACCCTTATGTAATTTGCCCTCTCTGGAATCTCAATATTACTCCCTATTTCAGCAACCCTAACTGCACACCATAGATGAATATGGGAGCATATACCACATATTTTTTCAGTAAGTATTGTGGCTTTTTCTGGAGGTAATCCCTCCATAAGAAGTTCTACGCCCCTATAATTAACTCCTATTATAAGTTCTGCATCCTTTACTATTTCATCCTCAATGAACAATCTTAATCTATGGGGCTCAAGTATTGAAGAATGAATGGGACCTATGGCTATCTCTCCTTCATACATAATATATCACTTTTTATTACTTTTAAATTTTTAAATAAAATAAATAATTAAATATTTTAATAAAGTACTTTGGACATAATGATTATAATAATTATTATTTTTCATTATTAATAATGATAAATATTTTTATAATTCTATTTAAAAATAAACTTTATAAAACTAATATTATACATCTGTATAATAGTAGAGTGCATATAACTATTTTTAAATATAGTGTATTAAAGAAATGAAAATTGGTGATATAATGGTTATGAATACTAAGGATTTTAATCAAGAGTTTCCAAAAAAATTGGTAGAAGTTGGAAATAGCATAGGAGAAGGTGAAGTGATAAATTCATTTGGTAGATGTTATCAGTGTGGAACCTGTACTGGAGGATGTCCAAGTGGAAGAATAACGGCATATCGTACAAGAAAATTAATAAGAGCAGCAATATTTGGATATGGAGATTACATAAAAAGTGAAGATCTTTGGAAATGTACAACATGCTACACCTGTTATGAGAGATGCCCCAGGGATGTAAAGATTACAGAGATTATTAAGGCCATGAGAAATATTGCCTTTCAGATGGGACATGTGGCCCTTGCTCATAGAAAAACTGGGTTGTATGTTTATTTAACAGGCCATGCTGTACCTGTAAATGATGAAATGAAGGAAGTTAGGAAAAAATTAGGTTTAACTGAGGTACCTCCTACAACTCATAAATATCCCGATGTATTAGAACACATGAGAGGTATTATGGAGGATAGTGGTTTCTGTGAAAATGCTGGAATAGACCCTAAAACAAAAAAATTAAAGGAAATTAAAATAAAAGATTGGTCGAATTAAGATATTATAAAAAATAAATTAAAATAAAAAAAATAATAGAATATAAAATAAAAAAATAATCATACATTATTAAAAATAATTATTCATTAAAAATATAGGGAAAACCCTCAAAATAGGATAATAAAATCCAATATCATCTCAAGGATTATTATAAAAATGGTGAAACTATGAAAGATTTGGAATATTTATTCTTTTTAGGATGTATAGCACCTAATAGATATCCGGGTATAGAGAGTGCAACCTATAAGGCCTTGGATAAATTAGGTATAAAACTACATCCATTTGAAAAGGCCTCATGCTGTCCAGCACCAGGGGTTTTCGGTTCATTCGATTTACCAACATGGCTAACCCTTGCAGCAAGAAACCTATGTGTTGCAGAGGAAAATGAAATGGATGTATTAACAATATGTAATGGATGCTATGGTTCCCTATATGAGGCAAATCACATATTACATGACAATGAAAAGGCAAGGGAAAAGGTAAATAAGGCCCTTTCAAAATATGGTTATGAGTATAAAGGGACCATAAATGTAAGACACCTTCCTGAGGTATTGTATTTTGATTACGGCGCTGATGCAATAGCCGAAAAAGTTGAAAGACCCCTTAATTTGAATATTGCTGTTCATTATGGATGCCATTATTTAAAACCAACAGATATTAAACATATTGAAAGTGCAGAGAGGCCAAAATCCTTTGATGCCCTTGTAGAGGCAATTGGTGCTACATCAATAAACTACATAGATAAACAGATGTGCTGTGGTGCTGGTGGAGGTGTAAGAGCAAGGGATTTGGAAACAGCACTAACTATCACTGAAACAAAAATTAAAAATATGCTTGCTGCTGGGGCAGATTGTATTACAGAGGTATGTCCCTTCTGCCACCTACAATTTGATAGGGGCCAGATAGAAATAAAGGAAAAGTTTGGAAGGGAATATTCACTACCAGTTATCCACTACTCCCAGTTATTAGGTCTTGCCATGGGTATGAAACCTGAGGATGTTGCCCTTAATTTGCACTTTATATCCTGTGATCCAGTCCTTGAAAAATTAGGATTATTGGAACAATAAATTATATAAATATAATTTTTTTAAATATTAATTATTTATTTATACCAGTTATATATATTGTTTTAATTTTATATCATTTTCATTTTATTATTTTGTTTTTAAGTTTATAATAATGATATTCTACGGTCTTTGGGTTTATTCCAGTTATTTTTGAGATTTCCAATGGCTTTTTATCAAGATGGTTGGCAACTATGTCTTCATTCTTGGAAGGCCTTCCAGTCTTTACTTTTAAAGGTTCAACATTTAATCCAATATCTTCCAAGGCTTTAATAAGTTTTTTATTTGTACGATTATATTTAGAAATGGGTAAATATATTGTATCCACATTGGAATTTTCCAATAGATATATAATTAAGTCTTTTGATAACTCAGTGTTAATATATATTCTTTCTTCATTTTTAATATCAATATTTCTTAATTTTTCCATAATATCCTTTATGGATTTTCCCCTAAGTTCCATCATAGATTCACCAAATAAATAACGATTCATAAGTATTGACAATTATATATACTAATATATGGCTATATTAATAAAACATATAACTCATAAAATAAGGGAGGGGTAAATATGAGAGAGATTATTATATCAGAATGCGTTGCCATGCTACAAAGATTTAATTTTATAGTATCTCAAACATTTGGTAGATCATGCTTTGATATACTTGCCAGAAGAAATAATATTACATATTTAATAAAAATATTGAAAAATATAGATAGTTTAAGTAATGAACAATCAATGGAACTTATAAAAATATCCAAGATATTAAATGCCACCCCATTGTTAATTGGGCTTAGAACGAGAAATCTCCCTATGGAGGATGAAGTGGTATATGAAAGGCATAATATAAAATCCATAACTCTAAAAACATTTGAATTATACCTAAAGGGAAGCCCTCCAATCGTATATGCTGGGCGGGGAGGGTTCTTTGTGAATATTGATGGTGATAGATTAAGAGTTGTTCGAGAAAAGTTAAATATATCCATGGGGGAGTTGGCCGAGTATTCAAATGTTTCAAGAAAGATGATATATAAGTATGAACAAAATATGGCCAATCCAACCATAGAAGTGGCCTTAAAGATAGAGGAATATTTAAATGTTCCTCTTATAAGGGATATTCCTTTGGAATTAAATACTGACCTTAATGAAAAAATAGAAAAAGAAATATGTTCCAGAAATGATAATAATTGTAAAGAAGAGGGACATGTTGAAGAGGAGGAGGGAGATTTTAAATTATATGTTATGGATTTACTCAATCATTTGGGATTCAACATAACTGAAACTAAAAAGGCCCCATTTGATGCTGTTGTAGAAAAAAAGGGTATTGAATCTGCCACCATTGAAGAGTACTGTGGAGAGGGCCTATCCAATAACCCCCTATTGCTAACAAATATAGAGGAAAGGGAGACTGAGGAAACTAAGAAAAAGATGTTGATTGTAAATCAATTATCAAATATATTAAATAGTGGTTCATTATTGGTCTTGGCAAAGGAGGATATTCATAATATAAACTATGTAAAAACCATAAATATAAGAATATTGGAAGAAATGGATGATGCTTTAGAGTTATTTGATTACATAACCAATAAATGATTAATTAAGTAGATAATTTAATAATCTTAATAAATAATTAAATAATTAATAAAAAATTATAATATAATATATTTTCATTAATTAGTATGTAAGGAGGTAATAGGTGAAAGAGTGACTTTTTTTAATAATTATTATTTTTTTGGGTTATTATTGTTGGTGATTTTATTATCTTCCTACTGTTTTACAAGGATTTTTATGAAGGTAGTGATAAATTACAAATATGGAATTGATCTACATAAAAAAAATAAAAATAAAATCCCTGAAATGGGGGGCATAATCCCAGTAGTAATAGCCTCCTTGATATTAATGCCCTTTAATTATATACTATCCTTAGTATTATTGTTAGTTGGGAGTATAGGTGTGTATGATGATCTATTTAAATTATCGCCCTTTAAAAAACTCGTATTACTTGGATTGGTTGGGGGGATTGTAGGATATATGTTATTTGGTTTTGACCCATTTAAAATAGTTATTATGGCCATAGGAGTGTCCATATCCTCAAATTTTACAAATATGTTGGCAGGATTTAATGGATTGGAGATTGGATTGGGAATAATATCCACATTTTTTTTAGGGTTAATTTTATTATTGAATGGAGAATATACTGGCTTTAAATTAGTTATGTTATTTATAACATCCTATATAGGATTTTTTTTGTTAAACAAGTTTCCTGCAAAAGTATTTCCTGGAGATGTTGGAACGTTACCAATTGGGGCATTTCTTGCTACAATTGCCATAAAGTATAATTTAATTCTTGAATATATTATAATAATGACGCCCTATATCATTGATGCCTTATTAAAGTATATATCAGCAGGAGTTACCAAAAGAGAAGATCATAAACCCACAACATTAAGAGAAGACGGAAAACTTTATGTATCTGGAGGTTATCTTTCCCTCCCAAGGATTATTTTAAAAAAGTATCCTATGAAAGAATACGAAATTGTTATATTTATTTGGGGCATAGGTGTATTTTTTGGCATAGTTGCCCTTTTATTTGGAATCATAATTAAAAATAAGTTTTTTAACCTCTTCTAAAATATAATAACAATTAAAAAAAAAATTAATAAAATAAATATTAAAAAATTAATAAAAAATTGTTCCATAAAAAAATTAATATATCAAGAAAAAATTGTAGTATGTAGAAAAAAGCAATATAATATATAATACATTAAAAATATTATTTTAAGAAAGTTAATGAAGTATATATCCATTACAAAGGGTAAATCTGCCATTATTATCATAATCATGTAACAGAAGATAAGACAAAACCAAAAAAACCGATATATATATAATTATTTTTAGACAATTAGTGGACTGGGCGGGATTTGAACCCGCGGCCTCCGCATAGCCAATGCGGCGATCTCCCAGACTGATCTACCAGCCCATGATAGAGCATACCTAGTTACTTCTAATATATATATTTTTTGGTTATGATTCTTGAGACTATCAAGAAGAATGATTATATATATTAAAGGTAGAGTCCTTTAAATCTTACTTCTTTCTCAGAATGTTTTTTGATAGAAATACTTGAAGAATTCTTTTCCAGGTTAAGGGGAAGATTTTTCTTTAATTTATTTTAGATGTGGTTAGAGATTTTTGCAATATTCTATAATTTTTGGAGGCCTAACTTGATAATCTCTTTATTATTTTTAATTTTTTTAATAGTTATTATTTTTTTAATAGATTATTTTGTTAGGACTATATACTGTATTTTGATTTTCTATAGTTCTTTATTCTTAATTTCAAGTATCCTATTTTTAAAGTATAGTTTTATAATAAATCTAAGGATATTTAAATAGTGGAAATTATTTCTAACAACTATTTACAGTGGTGATAAAATGCTATTTTTAGAGGTATGCAAAATATTTAATAAAATAGAAAATACTCCTAAGAGATTGGAAAAGATGGATTATTTTATAGAATTAATAAAAATGGCAGAAAAGGAAGGTTCTCCCTCTAATTTAAAAAAAATATGTTATCTATCCATTGGTAGAGTTTATCCTGAGTATGAAAATAAGGAATTGGGAATAGGCCCAAATATATTAATGGAGGCAATTAAGAGTATAGGCATTAAAGAAAAGGAATTATTAAAGTCCATTAAAGAAACTGGGGATATTGCCCTATCCATTGAAAAATTAAGTTCCCAGATAAAACAGGTTTCCCTATTTCAAAAACCCCCCACCCTTGAGGAAGTCTATGAAACCTTAAAAAAGGTAGTGGAAATTGAGGGGGTAAATTCCCAAAAAAAGAAAATACGTCATATATCCAATTTATTTTTAATAACTTCCCCCCTTGAGAGGAGATATATTGCAAGGATTATCTTGGAGGATATGAGAATAGGTATGAATGTGCCAACAATATTAGGTGCCTTTTCAAAGTACTTCAATGTTCCAAAGGAAAAATTGGAAAGAATATACTCTGTTGTAAATGATATTGGCATTATAGGCGCAAAACTAATGTTGGGGGTAGATCTGGATAAAGACCAGGATTTAAAGTTAAGATTATTTAGACCAATAAAACCAATGTTGGCTCAACTTATTCCTTCAATTGAGGATGCAATAAAGGAAATAGGCACCCCACAATTTGAAACAAAATATGATGGGGCAAGAATCCAAGTGCATAAAAAGGGAAATGCTGTTAAAATATACAGTAGAAAACTTGAAGACATTACAAACTCCCTACCAGAAATTGTTGAGGAGGTAAAAAAATTAAAGGAACATAGTATGATAATAGAGGGAGAATGTGTGGCCATTGATTTAAATACTGGGCATCCAAGACCCTTTCAGGATATACTAAGAAGATTTAGAAGAAAGTACTATATTGATAAAATGAGGGAGGAGATAACTTTAAGGGCATATTTTTTTGATATACTTTATTGCAATGAGATATTAATTGATAGGCCCCTAAGGGAACGTAGAAAAATATTGGAGAAGATCCTATTTGAACATAATAATTGGGAAATGGAGAGGGAAAAAATAGAAAGGGAAATTAAATCCCCTAAAAAAATAGATATATCCTACAAATTGACAACAGATAGTGTGGAAAGGGTTGATGAATTTTATAGATGGAGTTTAAGTATTGGCCATGAGGGCATTATGATTAAAAACCCTGATGCTCCATATACCCCTGGAAGTAGGGTTAAAACAATGTATAAATTTAAACCAACGTTGGAAAGTTTGGATGTAGTAATAACAAAGGCTAAAATAGGAATGGGAAAGAGAAAGGATTGGTATGGTTCCTTTGAAATATCCATTAAAAATGGGGAGAATGGAGATCTATGTCCCATTGGCCATGTGGGTAGTGGCTTAAGTGAGGAGGAATTGGATAAATTAAGTAAAATGATAGAATCTATAAAAATAGAGGAAATAGAGGGGGAGGTAATTGTTGAGCCTAAAATTGTATTGGAGGTCACCTATGAGGAAATACAGGAATCTGATAAATACGAATGTGGCTATGCCCTTAGATTCCCAAGGGTTGTTAAAATAAGAGAGGATAAATCCCCCGAGGATATTAATACCTTGGAGGATGTTAAAAGAATATTCCATATTCAAAAGGGAAAGGGAATAATTAAATAAAATTTATTAATCCCATCTTTTAATTACTTCATAAATTGGACCTCCTTTTGTTAATGTACTTTTCATTAAAATTATACTATTTACATTGAGAACTCCCAAATCAATATCTTTATGTTTATTTATCCTATCTTTAAGGAGTTTTTTATTTTTAATAAATTTTACTCTACCTATGGTTATATGAGGAATATATTCTCTCTCCCTTTTAAAATTTAAATTCAATAATTCATTATCAATTTCTTCAAAGAGGGGCACAAGATTGGAGGCTCCTACCCAAATTACTCTTATATAATCTTCATTTGGAAAAACCCCTAAATTTCCTATATGGCTTTTAATTGTTCTTATGGGCAATTCCATATTCGTTATTTTTTCTAATGTTATTTCATCAACCTCCCCTAAGAATTTAACTGTTATGTGTAAATTCTTCCTTTCAACTAATTTTATACCCTCTAAGTTAAAATTCCTTTTTAAATCTTCTAATTTTTCAACAATATCCTCACTTAACTCTATGGCTAAAAAGCACCTCATGGTTTCACTTTTTCAATAGTATAGGTATTTCTTCCACTATATCATAGATTTTGTTGCATTTTTTACAGAGAAGTTTATATTCATTGTTATTGCCATTGTTAATAATATTATCAACATTCAAAATATTTTTTTTAGGGTACTCTTTAAGTTCTAAATCCCCTCCACAGGAGGGACACTGTAGTATATATAGATATTTCTCTATCCAGATCATATTAAACACTTACTTTTTACTGTAGAAGATAATATTTATAGGTTGTGGGATATATATTATTTTGTACTCTATAAAAAATTAAAGTTTATATCCCTTAATAATATGTCTTATTCTTTTTCCTGTTTTAATCTTATCTGTTTTTAAGGTTAATCCTAAATTTTTCATTTCCCTTTCCAATATCCGTCTTCTTTCCTTGGGTTTATGGGGCATCATCAGTCCAATAATTCCCCCATTGGTTATATTCTCCATACCTTCTCTAATAATTTTTAATGAAAAGTCCTCTCCGTAGTTTCCCCCTCCAATAAGTTCAACCTCCTTAGCATAGGCCCCTCCAAAACTTCTTTTTGAGGGTACAGAGTTTATACTGTAGAAGGGGGGATATGATATAATTAAATCAAATTTTTTATTATTTAACTCTTGAATACCCTTGATTATTTTGCCTCTGGAATCAATTATTTTTACCTTACCCTCTAAATTATTATTAATAACATTTTTCTTTGCTATTTCAATGTATTCCTTTACTACCTCTGTGGCATAGACATTACAATTATAGTACTTTGCAATCATTATTGCTATAATGCCAGAGCCAGTTCCAATCTCCAAAATATTTTTTATTTGAGAATGGGATTTTTGAACCTCATTTCCAATACTTCTTTCCTCAAATATGTTTTTTATAAATAAATACCTATTAATTGGGGTAGGTATAAGGGCATCCCTGTGAAAATCCATCTCTAAGTTAAATACATACTTTAATATCATTTTATTGTATAAATATAGACCTTCCTTATTTTTAAAATCTAATCTTATTTTCCCGTTTTTGTAAAAAACATATTTTTTTAAATCCTTGTTTAGTAGTATGGCATCCTCTATTTTCAATCCCAATGATTTCATAAAATCACCAAAAAATTATATTAAAATAAAAAATTATTAAAATAAAAAAAATGAAGCAAATATTAAAATAAATAATATAAAAATATAAAGAAATAATATAAAAAAATAAAAAATTATTAAAAAAACTGATTTTTTTTTACAATACCCTATAAAACTTATTGATCTTTATCCACTTCATCAAACTCCAATGTTATATTTTTAATATTGAACTCTTTACCTCCCCTTATTTTTAAAGATAGACTTTGGCATTTTGGGCATAATATATCAAATTCATCCTTTGCATCCAAATCTCCCTCATAACCACAGTTATTGCACAATACCCTTGGTTTTATATACTCCACCTCTATCTCTGCCCCCTCACATAATGTAGATTGAGAGACCACTTCAAAGGCAAACTTCAACTGCTCCACATTTATAAATGTCAACTCTCCAATCTCCAAGTTTATTTTACTTACTCTTTTAATGTTTTCGTCTTTAAAATCACTATTATTTATAGTATCTAATATAGTATTTAGCATTGATGTGGCATAGGATAATTCATGCATTTTTGCACCTTAAAATAATTATATGGAGATATTATAATTATCCCTTCATTATTAAAAATTTTTATTTTTTTAAGTTAATATTTTAGTATAGTAAAATGTATAACATTTTAAACTTATTATAAATATAGAAATCCATACTTAAAGGATTCCTCTGCACTTCCTGTGCTTAGAAGTGTAGGGTGAAGAGGAATGGTAGTGTGAGATTTCTACTTTTTAAGTATTATTTTTCTTTAACTTTTTAAAATACTTTTAATTTTTTCCATTATATCTTAAGATTTATGTTATTTTGTTATTTTTTTAGATTATTTTGATTTAATTTATTTTTTATTTATTTTTTATATTATAGATGTGGGTTTAAGAATTTTATATTCTTGACTATATTTTATTATTTTATCCCAAAGTTTCTTTAATGGCCTCATATAGATTAAAACATAAAAATTCAATTTCATCCTCAGTAATTGTCAAGGGTGGAACAATTATTATTGTATTAAATATAGGCCTCATATATATACCCCTTTTTAATAGGTTTTCTGCAACCCTATATGCCACCTTTTCCCTGATTGGATAAGGTTCCTTATTATTTTTATTCTTTACCAACTCTATGCCTATCATAAAACCCCTTTTTCTAATATCCCCAACATGTTCCAATTCTTTTAATCTATCTAGGGATCTGTGGAGCATTTCTATTTTTTTACCTATTTTTTTAAAGACTTCATCTCCTTCAAGTATATCTAAGGTAGCAATTGCTGAAGTACATAGTAATTGATTCCCTGTATATGTGTGTCCATGGAAAAACTGCCTATGCTCTTCAAAATTTCCTAAAAATTGATTGTATATCTCTTCCCTTGCCATAGTAATTGCAAGGGGTAGATATCCTCCAGTTATTCCCTTTCCAATAGTAATTATATCTGGTTTAGATATTTTCTTTAATTTTTCATTATCTGAAAATAGATATTTTCCAAGTCTTGCAAAGGTTGCAACTTCATCAAGTATAAATAAAATACCTTCCTCCTTGGATTTTCTCGCTACTTCCTCTATGTAATTAGGTGGATAGGGTATCATACCTGCAGAGCCCATTACCCCTCCTTCCAATATTATACAGAATAACTCATCCTTATGCTCCTCTATGAGATTCAACATATCCTCTAAGCAATCCATACTACAACCTTTTTCCATTCTTTCATCCGTATCTTTAAAATTATGGCCATATTTACATCTATAACAATAAGGGGTATTTCCATAATATCCCTTAAAGAGCAGAGGCCTAAATATTCCATGGAAGGTCTCGCTACCTCCAACACTCATGGATCCTATGGTGTCTCCATGATAACCCTCCTTAACGGAGAGGAACTTTGTTCTCTCTTTATTGCTCTCAGAATCCTTTAATTGATAGTACTCAAAGGCCATCTTAAGGGCAATCTCAACAGCCTCTGAACCATCCTCTGAGTAAAATACTTTATTTAAATGAGGGGGAGCAATTTCAACAAGTTTCTTTGCCAAAATTATGGAGGGCAGGTTGCCACTTCCTAAAAGTGTAGAGTGGCATATTTTATCAGTTTGTTTCTTTATTTCTTCAATTATTCTTTTTTCACTATGACCAAAGAGGTTGCACCATATTGAGGATACTGAATCCAAGTATTTTTTACCATTTATATCTATTAGATAATTTCCCTCACCCTTTTCAATTATTAGATTTTTAAAGGGAGGATCATATTCCTTCATTTGAGTATATGGATGCCATAGGTATTTTTTATCCCATTCAATAAGTTCTTTGAGAGTATAATCCTTAGTCATATTATCACCCATATGTAAAATTAAACTTTATGTAAATTAAAATTTCTTAATTATGTTTTTAAAACAATTTAATGATAATGTATATAAATCATTTTAGAGAAAATGTAGAATATAGCTAAATTATATAGTATTAACAACCATATACTTAGGATAAATATATAGAACATTAAAAGATTAAGATATGTTGGTGGTGTTTATGTCAAAGACTAGCCTTGGTTTAGAAGAAAATATTGAAGGTTTGTTGTGTTATTTATTAGGAGTAATAACTGGTATCATATTTTTAGTCTTGGAGAAAGAAAGTGATTTTGTTAAGTTCCATGCAATGCAATCTATAGTAACCTTTTTAAGTTTATTTATATTAAGTATGGTAGTAGCAGTTATTCCATTTGTTGGAGTCCTAATTAGTTTATTAGTAAATCTTATAAGCCTTGCTTTTTGGATATTAGGTATGTATAAAGCATACCAGGGAGAAAAATATAAATTCCCAATATTTGGAGATATTTCAGAGGATTTGCTTAAAAAAATTAATATCTAAGCATATCCTCCTTTGAATATTCCTAAATAATGATTATATAATTTATAAATATTATTTTTGTTATTTTTAATATTATTCATTTTTTAACTTTTTAATATCTTATTTATTTTATTGAAAAATTTAATAAATGCCAAAAATAACTTTTATCATAACTATTTTTTTATAATAATTGTGCGTGAAAAAAATGAGCGATAATAATAAAAACGACAACAAAAATAGAGAATTATTATTAGTATGCCCAATATGTAAGGGAAATGATTGTATAATAAAATCTGCTGTCAAACTATACTTATCAATGGTGGAAAAATTCCCTAAATACCAAGATGAGAATAGTGAGTCAATATATCAAAGGTATCCCACTGTTGGGGATGTAGGAGAATGTAAAAAAACCTTTAAGAGAATATGGTTATGTCCTCACTGTAAAAAACCCTTTGAATCCAACTATACTCTTGAAAATGCCACAATTAACTGTCCCAATTGTGGTAGTACCTTATGTATCCCAGTATCTCATAGGACATTCTGCTGATTTTTATTAAGACCATATATTTATTAAAAATAATGGTTAAATAAAATACTATTTTATCCTTTTATACCCTTTTATCAACTAATATGGCATCTTTAACAATATAGTAGCCATTTATTTCATTCCAGATTATATCATAATCTAAAACCTCTATTTTTTTATTGAAAAAGGGAGCATCAAAAACAAAAGTTTCTGCCTCGCCCCCTTCAAAAGCCTTATTTATCCCATATTTTTCCATGATTTTAAGTAACTCTTTAATATTTTTTTCATTTACGGTTTTTCCAAGATATTCCCTACCTAATCCATAGGCCGATACACTAACAATTTTAAATTCAAAAAATTTTGAAGTATCTCTAAGTATCAATTCCTGATCCTTATGCCAAAGGGGTGCAAAGGATTTTATATTTAATTCTTCACATATATGATCTATTCTAGTTCTCTGATATTCACTTGCAAGGGCTCCACTAACTACTCCCTCAATATCCAATTTTTCCAGTGCCTTTTTTAAGTCTAATACTTCTTTTTCCTTTTCTCCTGTTGTATTTACTTTTATCAATGGAATCCCAGTACTTTCTGAAACTAATTCAGTTAGTTCTACATTTGGAACATGAAACATATAACTTTCTTTATTTTTTGAGACCACATTAACGAGATATTTAACATCCCAGCCTTGATTTAATGCCCACCATAGTGCATATGCTGAATCCTTTCCCCCGGAGTATAATGCAGCTATTTTCAAGATTTTCACCCTAAGAATCATTAAATAATAATCTTTATATAGAAGTTTAAAGAAGTAATTAATATATTATTAATTTTAGTTATTGATTATTATTTGTTGATCATAATTGTCGTTATGTTTATTAAATAAATTAATTGTCAATTATAAAAATTAATAGTAGGTAATTGATATGCCAAAGATAAAGGACATAATGAATAAAAATTTTTTAAAGATGTCCCCTGAGATGATAGGAGGAGAGGCTGTCGAGACATTATACAAAAATAAAAAGGCCTATGCTCCAGTTGTTGAAGATGGAAAACTAGAAGGATGGATTACAGCCTTGGATATCTTAGCAGGATGTAAACATTCAAAAGTTGAGGATTTAATGCTCTATGTTGATGAAATAAAAGTATTAAATGAGGAGGATGAAATAACTGAGGACTTGATAGATGAAATGATTAAAGGGGAGATCATTGCTTATCCTGTTGTTGATGCTAAGGGTTATGTTATAGGTACTCTATCTATTTTTGATTTAATGAAAATTAAAAATAATTAATTCTAAGAAAAAGATCCTACTCAAGAGAAGTATTACACCATATTTATAAAGATCTAGTAAATCTATCCTCCATATATAAAAAAGTTTAAAATATTATTTCCTAACCATAATAATTTTAAAAATGGTATTGTTATGGATAATCTAAGATTATTTAATAATTTATTAAAAAGTTACTATTATGACCTTGAACAGAATAACCCCTACATCTCCCAAAGAGACATGAATATTATTGACAATAATTGTGAATATCTTGGTATTAATAAAATATTACTAATGGAAAATGCAGGTAAATCTGTTGCCAATGAAGTTATAAATTATTTAGTGGATCAGGGAAATAGGATATATGCATTTTGCGGTCTTGGAAACAATGGGGGAGATGGGTTTGTAGCAATTCGTCATTTAATGGAGTACTGCAATTATAGAGATTCTTTGAAGGTAATATTACTTGGAAGGGAAGAATACATAAAAACCCATGAATCTAAGGAAAATTTTAAAATATTAAAAAATATATCTCAATTGGATTTAAGATTGGAGATAAAGGAACTTCCCTGTAGTGAAGGAGTATTAAAAATAATTAAGGAAATAGAGGATAATACCACTGATAACATAATAGTTATAGATGCCATGCTTGGAACAGGGATTAAAGGAGAACTTCGGGAACCCTTTAAAACCTTAGTGGGGGAATTAAATAGGTTAAAGGCCTTTAAGAAAAATTTAAAAATAATATCTGTGGATGTTGAAACCAGAGGGCTAATAGGGGATGTTATTATATCCTTCCATAGGAACAAATTAGAAAATGATATAAATAAGACTCTAATTAAAAGTATTGGTATTCCCTCAATTGCCAATAATGTAGTTGGCTTGGGGGATATGGTGGCATTAAAAAACATAGATCCAAATTCACATAAGGGAAATAATGGAAAGGTTTTAGTTATTGGGGGTTCAAAGGAATACTTTGGTGCTCCAATTTTATCTGCACTATCTTCCTCAAAAATTGTGGATTTAACAACTGTGGTTTCAGTTAGGCCTACAATAGAGGCTCTAAGGAACTATCCCCATCTAATAGGTTATGAGGTTGAGGGGGATTATATCAGGGAAAATCATTTAGATGAGATAATAGAACTATCCAAAAATTATCATGTTGTAATTCTTGGAAATGGATTGGGAGTAAGGGAGGATACTAAGGAGTTTGTAAATAAATTTATAAATGAAGTTGGAAACAAAAAAATGGTAATTGATGCCGATGCCATAAAGGTTATTGACTATAATAATTTTAAATTTACTGAAAATTACATATTTACACCCCATAAAAGAGAGTTTGAATATATGGGGATTGATTTGGAGAATGTTGATTCTATTAAGGAAATAAAATCAACCATTGTATTGAAGGGTAGGTATGACATAATATTCAACAATCAAAGTATAAAAATAAATAACACAGGTAATAGGGGCATGACAGTGGGAGGTACTGGAGATGTACTCTGTGGTATAATAGGAGGATTATTTTGTAATAACGAGGCATTTCTTTCTGCATGCTGCGGGGTATTTGTTAATGGTTACAGTGGAGATATGTTACTCCAAGAAAAGGGATATTATTACACTGCAATGGATGTTTTAGAGAACATACCGAGAGTATTGAGCATATTTAAATAGGAGAATACTCCAAATTTAATATTTAATATAATAATAACCTAATAGTATTTTACATTTATCTCAACATAAACATAAATTTAATTCAATATATCAATTAATATATGTATTTAAAAATATGGATGTATAACTAATAATTTTTATATACTAGTATCATCTATAATCATAAAATAATTTTGGAGGGTTCTTATGGAAGAGGGTTATTCTAAAGGAGATTTACATATACATACTAAATATTCTGGAATAACAAAATATATGGGGTTAAAATTTCCAGATTCTGTGGAGGAACCTAGGAATGTTTTGAAGTATGCAAAAAGAAAAGGATTAAGTGTAATAGCTATTACAGATCACAATACAATAAGGGGGGGCCTAGAAACTAAAAAACTTGAAAGGGAATTTAACATAGAGGTTATTGTAGGAAGCGAAATAATGACAAGGGATGGAGAGGTTATTGGACTATATCTAAATGAAGAGATTCCGAAAAACCTCTCTGCCGAGGAAACCATAGAATTAATTCATGATCAAGGGGGTTTGGCAATAGGTCCCCATCCATACAGTCCAATATGTAAGGCACTAGGGGATAAAATATTCCAATTGGACTTGGATGGTGTAGAGGTGTTTAATGCCTACCATAGGGACGGTATTGTAAATAATATTGCATTAAATAAGGTTTTAAAAAATTATTATAAAAAACCTACTGCCTTTATAGGAAATAGTGATGGGCATATGGCTAAAATGGTAGGCAATGGCTATACAGTTTTCAAGGGAGATTCCAAGGAGGACCTCTATAATTCAATAGTTAATAGAAAAACTACATTTGGAGGTACACCAACTCCTTTAATGGATATTATTTTGTGGAGTTATACTATAGTATATAAATCTGAGAAAAAACTTATTAAGTCATTGTTCTTTAAAAATGAATTGAATATATCCCTCTATAAAAAGCTTTTAGCAATGTTTGGGGGGTTAATATATATTGGCACTCCTCTGCCTATTATTTCGGGCATTATTGGTAATTACTACCTTAAAAGAAAAGCTAAAAATAAATTAAAAGAATTTTATATATAAAATACCTTTAGATTCATATATGGTCAAATACAACCGATTTAAGCTTAATTACTATATATGAAAGTATTGAAAGCAATTATTGATGGAAATAATTCTGTCAGAGGATTTATCTACCCTCTCAGTTCTTAGAAGTACCTAAGGGGATAATAGGACTTTTATTTCTTATGTCTTTACTCTAAGTATTTTGAAATTTAGACCATCTATTTATTTTAATTATTTTTTATTATTTTTATTTTTTTAATAATTGTTATTTTTTCAGGATTTTTTTGAAATTAAGGTTTTTTATTTATAGTAATGATTTCTTTCTCTGTAATTATACCAGTAATTAATTCAGGAGGAGTACTATCAAAAGCATAGTTATAAACTCCAACTCCTTCTGGGGCTATTCTACTTCCATCAATGAATAATACCTCTTTTTCATCCCTTTCCTCAATTTCAATATCATTTAAAGAGTTTTTAAAATCAAAGGTGGAGAGGGGTGCCGCCACATAAAAGGGAATATTATGATACTTAGCAAGTATGGCAAGGGAATAAGTGCCTATTTTATTAAATACAGTATAATCCTTTAAAATTCTATCCGCCCCTACTATAACTTTATCCACCAATCCTTTTTTCATTAAAAAGCCTGCAGTATTGTCAGTTATTATTTTGACTGGGATACCTTCGTAATTAAGTTCAAATGCAGTTAATTTTGCCCCTTGCAATCTTGGTCTTGTCTCATCCGCTATAACCCTTATGTTTTTACCATTATAGTAGGCAAATCTTATAACACTTAGGGCAGTTCCATAGGAGGATGTTGCAAGGGCTCCAGCATTACAGTGGGTTAGTATGGTGTCTCCATCCTCAATAATTTTTTCCCCTATTTTCCCTATTTTTTTACAGATTTCTATATCTTCCATGTGGATAAGTTTAGCCTCATCAATGATAGGTTTATTATTATTGTAGGCGTTCATACATCTATTTAGAGTCCAGAATAAATTTATGGCAGTAGGCCTAGTGTTCTTTAATGTATTATAGGCCCTTTCTATGTCCTCATTTTTTATCTCGGCAAGTGCCATACCATAGGCTGCAGATATTCCTATTGCAGGGGCACCCCTTACAACCATGTCCCTTATGGCAAAGGCCACATCCTCATAGGTGTTGCATGGGAAATATTTTAGTTCATTTGGCAGTGCTCTCTGATCAATTAATATTAATTGGTTATTATCATCATCCCATATTATGGGCTTAATTTCTTTATTTATTTCTTCTTTGTCCATTGTATCCCGGAAAATTTAAATTAATAAATATAATTATTATTTTTTTAATTTAATTTTTATAACCACTATTATAAATTTACTACTTTTAATAGATTTAATTATTTAATAGATTTGATTAAATAGATTTACTACTTAATAGATTTTAGGACAGATGAAACCACCATTTCTCTTATATTTTTAACATCCTTTTCAATGATTTCAAGGATTTCATGGCTTTTCTTTCTTATGCTATCCCCTCGATTTCTACTATAGGGACATTCTTCCTTATCTCTATAGTACTCAATGCCACATTCATCTAAGGCCCTCTCAATATTTTTTTCTGAAACACTTAATAGGGGCCTTATAATAGTGCATTCTTGTAGATCAAGTTCAAATTCCTTAAAATTAAATGTAGCGGCGTTAAAGTTTTTTACTGGTTCCAATGCCTTTATTCTATCTCCCTTAAATATATTAGCCAATATTGTATCTGAATTATCCTCCAATGTATGGCCAAAGCATATTTTTACTTTACCATTTACTTTATTATTTACATTGGAGTTATTTTGGCCATCCTTTTCAATGTTTTCCAATATATTCTTAGCAAAATTTGTTAATATGTACCTCCTAACTATGGAACATGAAAAACAGGGAGAATAAACAATACCTGTGGAGTTATCTGACAATAATTCTGACATTTTAACAATATCTTTATCAAAGGATATTATCTTATGGGGAATATTTAAGGCATTGCAGTGCTCTATTATCTTCTTCATGTTGTTATTTTGAGGGTTCCAAGGTCTAATGCCCTCTATATTTAAATCCACAGTAATGGCATATATTTTTATTCCATATCTACGTCTATAGGGTTCTAATAAGTGAAGTAATGCTAAACTATCCTTTCCCCCACTTAATCCAACTATTACTGTGTCCCTTGGAGTTATTATTCCATACTTTGAAATATATCTACCCATACTTTGGGAAATTAACTCGTAATTCTTTGAATAAATTAATGGCATTCCAAAGTTTTTCTCTATCTCCTTTATTTTTCCCTTAGATAATCTCGCCAATCTCTTACTGTTTATTATTAATTTGTCCCTTCTAATTGTGATATAGGATGGATTGCAGTACCTTTTTAACTCATTTACATCTATATCTACCAATATGATTCACCTTAATCTTATTGTGTTAAAGTCATTTTAATTTTCTTTAGATTTTTTGGTTTCTTCTCTTACTTTATTTAATTAAATTTAATAATATTTATATTAATGGTCTGTTTTGTGTTTTTAATATAATTGTTTAGTAATATCATATAAAATCAAATAGAAAATTATATATATATGATATAATAACACAAAATTTTATAATTGTATTACTAAATAATATGAAATTAACAAAGGTGATATTTTGGATTTAAAAAAATTAGGTGCATTACTATTGTGCAGTTTACTGATAATTACAGTATCGCTAAGTGGCTGCACATCAAAAAGCGCTGGAAATAATGAAAATATAAATACTCAAATTACCAAAAATGCTCCAACTGCTGAAAATAAAGTTAGTATGAATGTAGAAAATAACGAATATATGACTGTCAAAGATATGTGGAATAGGGAGGTTAAATTTAAAAAGGATATAAACAGAGTGGTTTTACTTGACTTTACTGGAACCTATTTAAAGATAATGAAAATTTGGGGTATAGACAATAAAATAGTTGGAGTTGACAGCTCCCAGAAGAAAAATGAATTCTTAAAGGTAATATATCCAAGGATAGAGAATATCACTGATGTAGGTAGTACATCAAAGGGATTGAACTACGAAGCCATTGCATCAACTAAGCCTGACATTGTAATAATAAGGGCATTTTCAACAGATAAAGAGAGAGAGCAGAGGTATCAAAAGATCATAGATAGATTAAATGAAATGGGAATCCCAGTAGTATTACTTTTACATCCAACATCCTATAATAATCCAAATATAAACACTATGTGGCAAGAAATAGAGATAATGGGAAAGATATTTAACAAAGAAAAAGAGGCCAAGGATTTAATAGACTATCTAGATGGTTATGTGCAATTAATTAGAAATAGAACAGAAAATATTCCAGAGGATAAAAGGCCAAAGGTTCTATTATATGCAACTCCTGATTATATGTTAGGTGCCCAAACAATCCAATCCTACTTCTTAGAGGATATAGTACATGGAAAAAACATTCTTGAAAGTGGTAGATGGATGAAAACCTCTCCAGAGGATATTCTAAAATTAAATCCAGACGCTCTAATAGTCCTTGGGCATCAAGGATATATAAGTCCAGAAGAAATATACTCTGGAAAGAATATATGCCTAGACTGGGGATTATTACAGAATGTTAAGGCAATAAAGGATAGAAGGGTTGGAAGTTTAGGTATAACAGAATGGAGAGCTACAATAGAATTCCCAATAGGGTTGCTTAGGGAGGCCAAAACATTATACCCAGATAGATTTGCTGATATAGACCCTGATGAAGAAGAAATTA
>DQSV01000002.1 GCA_015663075.1 Methanothermococcus okinawensis
AAATATTTAACATACTGGAAAATTTGAAACCTTCAGAAAGGGGGGAAATAGAACTTACTGATGCCATCGTAGAACTTATTAAGAAAAAAAGAGAGATAAAAGGCATAAAATTAAAGGGATATTGGAGTGATATTGGAAGGCCCTGGGATATATTGGAAGGAAATAAGCATATTCTTAAGGGCATTAAAAGTAAAATATTGGGAGATGTTGGAAAAAATGTTGTAATCAGTGGAAATGTTATTATTGAAGAGGGAGCCGTAGTAAAAGACAATACAGTCATAGAAGGCCCTGCAATTATAAAATCCGGGTCTATTATAGGTCCTTTGGCATATATTCGACCCAATACAGTTTTGATGGAGAATACTCTTGTAGGTAATTCCTCTGAAATAAAAGGTAGTATTATAATGAAGAATACAAAGATACCTCATTTATCCTATGTGGGAGATAGTATAATTGGCGAAAATTGTAATATTGCCTGCAATACCATCACTGCAAATTTAAGATTCGATGATAAACCAGTAAAGGTAAATATAAAGGGCAAAGTTGTTGAAAGTGTTAGAAAACTTGGTGTTATAATGGGGGACAATGTAAAAACAGGGGTTCAAGTATCCTTTATGCCGGGGGTAAAAATTGGAAGTAATTGCTGGATTGGAGCCAATCTATTAATTGATAGAGATGTTGAATCCAATTCCATTATTTACAAAAGGGAGGAAAAAATAATTAAAAAATTAAATAAAAGAGATAAACAGGATAAATAGAATAAGAGTAATAAATGGATTATAGTTCTATAATAATATAAAAAAACCTTTAATTAAAGTTATACAAAGATAGAACTTGGAGTATATACCTTTATTATATATTATCCTTTTTTATTCCTATTGTATACAGATTATAGTTTAATAAGTTATGTTTTTGACTATAATAATTACAGGCAGTTATTTCTCTATTAATTAATAATACCATACTTTTAGTGTTGTGGTAATATATGCACAAAACAGAAACATTTATATATTATGTTCTATATCCTAGATTTGTTGGAGTTATATTAGCGGGGTAGGGTAGCCAGGCCGATCCCGCCGGGCTCATAACCCGGAGATCCGAAGTTCAAATCTTCGCCCCGCTACCATATTTATTCTATTTTTTGGGAATTTATTGAAAACTTTTATTTTTTTTATTTTTAAGTTAAAATTGTTATATTTTATTTTTTAATGTTTTTTATATTGTTATTTTAAATTTATATGTACCCTCTATCCGAATTAGGGAAAAAATGTATAAATGTATAAACAACAGAATTAGCAAAGAGATAATAAATAGTATATATAAGGATGGTTTTCTAATAGCCCAATATGGAATATATTTAAAACGGACAAAACCCTACAAAGTATTTAAAATACCTGTAGATGCAGGATTTTCTTGCCCAAATAAAGATGGTACCTTAGATAGAGAAGGTTGTATATTCTGTCCAAAGATGGGTAGGCCAATAAGAAGTGATAAATACTGTAATTCATTATACTCCTTGGAATATCAAATTGAAAAGCAGATTGAACATTATAAGAAGAAAGGAATAGATAAATTCAATATATACTTCTATCCTGGAACGAATACCCATGGAAAACCTGAGGAATTGAAAAAATTATGGGATTTGGCTTTATCCTATCCTGATGTTATTGGATTATCAATTGGCACCAGACCTGACTCCTTCAATAGGGATATTTTTGATATATTGGAAAATTATATAAATAAGGGATATGAAATATGGATAGATTTAGGAATTCAGAGTATGAATCAAAAAACACTTGATTTTTTAAATAGGAAACATACCGTATCTCATACAGTAAATACCATAAAAGAATGCAAAAAAAGAGGCATTCTTGTATGTGGCCATGTTATATTAGGATTGCCCAATGAAACTTGGGAGGATATGATAAAAACTGCTGAAGTACTATCCAAGTTAGAGATAGATGCCCTTAAAATATATCCTCTGGTTGTTATTAAAAACACAAAATTGGAGGAAATTTATTGGAAGGGGGAATATAAAACCCTTGATAGAAAACAATATATTAAACTTGTATGTGATTTTCTAGAGCACACTTCTCCTTATGTTCTTATTCAAAGATTATCAAAGGATAAAATTCCTGAGGATATAAAGGTATCTCCTGAATGGAAACTAAGTAGACTACCTATATTAAATGAAATTTCCAAGGAATTTAGAAGGAAAAAGACCTTTCAGGGAATATACTACATATAAGGGATTTTTTATGAAGTATGAAGTGGTAATTACCTCCCCAAAAATAAATAATAATGGCAATAGTGATATATATAATAACCCAAATAACATATGTAACATATACAATAATCGTAAAGAACATGATAAATATAATAGGGCGCCTATTGGAGTGTATTTTAAAAATAAAGGGGATAATCTATTGATTAGAGCCCATCTTTATGAGGGTTCCCATACCTACAATATTTTAAAAAAGGAGGATTACTTTGTAATAAATATTTGTTCCCCCTATATAATAGCCCAATCGGTATATGATGATAATGGAAACTATAAACTTATACAATATAATAATCATATCCTACCCTATCTATCAGAGGCCTATAGAATATATATTGTAAAAATAATTGATAGAAAAATTATAGAGTCCAAAAATGAATATGGTCATTCAGATATTATGATAATTGAAGGTATCTCTCTCTTAAAAAAGGATATAAGAGAACCTCTAATAATTCCTTACAATAGGGCAGATGGACTTATTGTAGAAATGGCAGTGTTGTATTCTAGATTGAATATTGTTGTTGATTCCTCTCAAAAAGATAAAATTAAAAGGGAAATGGAACATTACTTTAAGATTATTAAAAAGGTAGGGGATAAAAACCATATAAAGTTAGGAAAAAAATTGTTATCTGGCCTATGATTATTATAGTTTTGTACTATATGGGATTTAATAAATAATAATTAGGGTATTCCTATATCGCCATTCAAATAACTTCTAAATATTCTTATGTAATAATAACTCTAAAACACCTTTTCCATAAGGGTACAGAAAGAGAGCACTTATCTCCAATAGATATGGAAATTAAAACAAAAGTGTAATCATATCAAAATAAAAAGACTTCTTAATAATCTAATTTATTTAGTAAATTATTCATTCTGTCTTTTATAATTCCTAAATAACCTTCTTTTCCTAAAATCCATTATATTTCTATTATTTTTATTGTTAATTTTTAATTTTTTATAAATTATTTTTTTGTATTTATATTATATTTATATTATATTTAGGATTATATTTAGAGAATTTATAAAGCATATTTTTTTATCTAAAATAGCAGGTTTTGTCCCGTTAAAAGGAAAGAGTAAATTAACTGTTTATTTTAGGATATGAGGTGGTTTGAATAGAGATTGAATTGCAAGTTGATAGAACGCCCTAAAAAAATAATAAATTGCGTGAAAAGATATATAGTTAAGGATATTAAAAAATCCAAAAAAATAATAAAAAATATAAAAAAGTTAAAATAATCTTTATTTAATCATTAGATTTTTCCTGAGATTTCTTATTTTCATTTATAAATTCCTCTATGTAAGATACCTTCTCAATATTCTCCAACCTATTCATAATTTCATTGGCAACAACCTTTTTAAGTATGGGAGAGCCCTCCATAGTCATTGCTACCCTTTCAGGTAAATATATATTAATTTCCTTGTCGGATATATTCAGGGTTATATCCTCAATATTTAATCTTGGAATATATAGTTTTATTAATTCTTTAACAATATCCTCTGGTTCCTCAACAATATCCTCCACCTTTAATGTATATTTTACAGTTCTCCCTGCCAATTCATGGTTAAAATCAACTAACACTCTTCCACTGTTAATACTTACAATCTTACCCACTTGATTATCAATTGTTATAGGCATGCCTACAACAGGATTTATTCTGCGCATTTTAAACTCTTTTATGGGTACTATTTTAATTTTTGAAGGATCCCTTTTACCAAAGGCCTTTTCAGGAGGAAGTTCTAATTCCCTCTCTTCTCCAACCTCCATATCTAAAAGTGCCTCATCCAAACCAGGAACAAGCATACCCTGACCTACTATGATGGTAACTGGACCGTAGGTAATGTTTGGGTTGTAAATTCCCTCCTTTTTAGATAATTCCTCATCTGTGGTATCAAATAATTTTTCACCTACATAGCCATTATAGGATACCTTTGCAATAGTTCCTTTTTCCATTAATAACACCTTTTTTTATTTATTTTTCCCTTTTTATTTTTTTAATTAAAGAATTATAAAATAAAAATAAGATAACTACTATATATATTTTTATATATTTTTTAATATTTTTACATTCGGTGTTTATAGATATATATTTAAAATATTGTATATGGGATAATATGGAAAAAATCTCGGCCATTATACTTTCTGGCGGTAATGCAGAACGATTGGGAGGAAAAAAACCATTTAGGAAATTTAATAATGACTATCTAATAGACAAGACCATTAATGTACTTGTGGATATGAAAATTCCCTTTGTAGTGGTTTTTAAACATTTGAAGGTTATAAAAAAAGAGGATATATCTGATGAAACCCATATTTTCAAAAGGCATGGGCAAAGTATTACATGGGATCTAATTCCAAATAAGGGACCAATTGTGGGAATACTATCAGGTATGAGGGTAATAGAGGGCAATTGGATCCTTGTATTGCCTTGTGATATGCCCTTTATAACTAAGGATTCTATAAATGCATTATTAAACTACATACCTGTGGCCAAATCCAAGAATTATAATTGTATAATTCCCAAACATGAAAATGGATATATTGAACCTTTATTTTCGTTATATGAAAAATCATCAGTTGTTGTTTTAGAAAATCTTGTAAAGGAAGCAATTAATAAAGAAAGATCCATTCCAATAAGGGGATTAATCCATAATTTAAATCCCCTTTATGTGCCCTCTAAGAAGGTTGATAATACTATGAAAACATTTATTAATATAAATACTTTTGAAGATTTTGAGAAAAACAAATTTTAAAAATAAAATAGTTAAAAATGAAATAATTTAGAATATATATTTATTTTAATTATTTTTATATTTTTATTTAATACACTCATAAAAATTTATAAACAAAATATTTATACTCCTAATCATAACTATACCATAATAACATAATTTTTCGACATTATCATAAAGGATTTATGAAAAATATTTTAAATATAAAAGTATGAGGGCATCCCATGTTAAAATTCGGTGAAGGAGTTCTTGGAAATGGAGATATAAAGGCCATTGTCAATGTAATAATAGGCAACGGGGATAAAATTGATATTGCATTCACAAATGCACTTACAAGAGTGCCATCTCCATTATTTGCAAATTTAAGGGATAATCTAATTGTAAAACCGTTAACTGTTGTGGTACCGAGGAACAATTTATACAGTGATATTCAATGCAATCTTTTACATGGGCCAATACAGTATGGCGTAGCCAAGGCTGTTGCTGATTTGGATATTGATGAGGATTTAAGGTTGATAGTTACTGTTTCAGTGCCCGATGTACCCTATACTAATTTAAACAATAGAAAATTATTTCATTATTACTATGGAGCCACAAAATTGGCCATAACAAGGGCCTTAAAGGAATATCCTTCAAAGGAAAAGATAAAAAAAGAAAAATACAGGGCCATCCATCCATTGGTGGGTTTTAGGGATATAAGATTGGAAAGGCCCCCCTATTTACAGGTGGCCCTGGATGTGCCAACAATAGAAAATATGGAATATATCTTGGAATCCCTACCCCAAAGTGATAGGATAATTATTGAGGCTGGCACTCCCCTTATTAAAAAATATGGTATAGAGGTTATAGAGCATATAAGAGAAATATACGACGGTTATATAATTGCTGATTTAAAAACCTTGGATACTGGTAGAATTGAGGTAAGAATGGCCTTTGAATCCACTGCCAATGCTGTGGTTTTAAGTGCCACTGCCCCAAAAAATACTATTCTAAAGGGTATCCATGAATGTGAGAAATGTGGAATAATGAGTTATTTGGACACAATGAACATAGGCGATCCAATAAAACTATATGAATCATTGGAATTAAAACCTGATGTTTTACTATTACATAGAGGAATTGATGAAGAGATTGAAAGGGAAATGAAAATTGAGAATAATATTGGGAATAAATCCATTGAGGGCATTGGGGAAGAAAGGCCCTTACTAGGTATTGCTGGAGGGGTTTCAATTGATAATGTAGAAGAATTAAAGGATAAGTATGATATATTAGTGGTAGGCAGAGGTATTACAAAATCAAGGGATCCTGGAAGGATTGCAAGGGCAATAG
>DQSV01000038.1 GCA_015663075.1 Methanothermococcus okinawensis
ATTTTTCCCCTATTTTCAATTGTATCCATTCATAGATTATCTTTTCAGGGGCCTGATAATTATATACTGCCCTGGCTATTTTCACTCCTGTATCGTATGAGCCCCCTGAGGTCCCATGATCTTTACCCATAGGTTCTACTATTACATTGAATAAACTCCATCTTGCTGGCCAATCTACTCTCCAAGGTAATTTGCCCCTGCCTTTAAATGGCTCTACTGTATTACTATGCCCACAGGAGCACCTATAATCCACTGTTTTTTCCTCAGGATTGTAGTTTATTACCTCTGTGGTGTTCAACCTACCACAACTTTCACATAATATATTTAATGGATACCAATCCTCATTAAGGGGTTCTTTCCTATATTTATTTAATATATCCCTTATTTTATCCCTGTTCTCCAGTGCAAGTACTATAGCCTCATCATAGAGTCCATCTTTATAGCATTCATCAGCCCTATAAAGGGTTAATTCAATACCTAAATCCTTTAAACTACTTAAAAAGGGATTTAAAAAATGATCAGAATAGTTTTTACAACATCCTTCAGGGCAGGGTATTTCACTTAAGGGCATACCAACATACTTTTCATAACTTTCAGGTAAAAAGGGATAAACCTTTCTAAGGGGGTCGTAGGTATCGGCTATAAATATAAGTTCAGAATTAACATTGCAATTTAAAAGCCCCTTGTAAAGTCCATCTGCAGTGATGGTCTCCCTTGCATTGCCTATGTGTATATGCCCCGAGGGAGTAATTCCACAGGCTACGAGATATTTTTCAGGTTTCTGCTTTTCTCTTTTTTTAATTATTTTTTTGGCCATTGCATCAGTCCAGTGCAAATAATCTCCTCCTTTTTATTTTTTATTATCTATTCCTAATTATTGTTTCTAATTATTATTCCTAATTTATTTTTAATTATTTTTATTTAATTTAATATAAAAAAGTATAAAAATGCTATTAAAATACAAAAAATTAAAAAAGGAAAAATAGAATAAAATATTATAGAATTATTTGATTTTTCTATTTTTGTTATTATACAACTCTATATCCTTATTTTATATTTTTTTATCTTATTATTTTCTTTATATTTATTTATTCCGTAGATCAATAGTTTGATATAACTCTGGGCCTGTGGATATAAGGGTAACAGGTACTCCAACCTTCTCTTCAATTTCTTTGATAAATTTCTTCCCTTTTTCACTTAAGTCATCATAATTGGTAACGCCATAACATTCATTATCATACTTATCTAAGCATGTTAGGGCTATCTGGGTAGCACCATTTAATCTACATGCCCTCTTTGCCAACTCATAATCAAAATAACCTATTCTCCTCCTTCGTCCAGTAACTGTTCCATACTCTACAAGATTTAATCTTTCAGCCTCTTCAAAGGACATTTCAGTTGGGAAGGGTCCTTCTCCTACCCTCGTAGGATATGACTTAAATACCATTATAACTTCATCAATCTTTGTAGGTCCCACTCCAACATCGGCTGCAAATGATGAAGCCGTTGTATCCTTTGAGGTAACATAGGGATAACTCCCATAGTATAGAGATAGTAAGGTACCTTGGGTTCCTTCAATTACAATATTTTTATTGCCATCCTCCAAGGCCTCATTTACTATGTTAGACACGTCTCCTAAGTATTCCTTTAATACTTCAATATCTTTGGCAAGTTTTAATGTTCTCATGGCTCTATCAACATTTGCTGGACCACATCCTGTTCCAGTGGAGCCTATTTCCTTAGATAGGTGGCTATTTGATTTATCCATTTCCTTATGTTTTTCCTCAATAATTCCACAGTTGTAATCCACCACTATCCTATTTTTTATATCAAAATCACTAAGCATTTCTATTTCTTTTAAAAGTACCTCTGGATCAACCAGTACTCCTGCTCCAATGGCAAGTATGGAGTCTCTATTTGGAAACCCTGTAGGTACCATTCTTATACCGTAATTTTTACCATCAACTTCAACAGTATGTCCTGCATTGGGGCCTACGCCTCCCCTTGCAACAATATAGGGATTATCCTTATTACATATGTAACTAATAATTTTACCCTTTCCTTCGTCGCCCCACTGGCCACCAACTACTATTGTACATGTCATCCACTGACCTCCATAAAATTAACCTAATCGTATTGGATGTGAATCTATTTAAAGATTACTATTTTGTAGATATTATTTGTTTTATTACATACATATTTTAATCTCTGGTTTATATATAAATAATGTTTAATTTTATAAAATAGGTTAAATAAATTATGAAAACAATAAAAGTATAGATAAGAGATATGTTAAATACACTTCTTAAATAATAAATCTTATAAACAATAAAATATTTAAATAATAACTTAATTATAGGTAGTGATAGTATATATTTTTTTATAAAAAATTATTATTTTTAAATTATATTAATTAAAACACTAAAATTTTTCATCTAAAAGATGAATTAGAATTATACCAATTAATAAATAATTAAATAAGCAATTGTCAAATAATATATTGGACAAATAAATAACAGGTGATATTTTGGGAAGAATTAGGCAAACATTTATAAAAAGAACAGGCGATGAACTTATTGAAAAATTTGAAGATAAATTTACAAGGGATTTTGAAACAAATAAAAAAGTTGTTGAAGAGGTAGCGCTAATCTCCACTAAAAGACTTAGAAATAGAATAGCAGGATATATTACCTCAAGAATTAAAAAAATAGATGCCTAATTGGAGATGATTTTTTATGCAAGGAGTATTTCCTGCAATAATAACTCCCTTTAAAGGAGATAGTATAGATTATCAGGGATTGGAGCATAATATAAACTTCCTAATTGAAAATGGAGTTGGTGGTATCGTTGCAGTAGGAACCACTGGAGAATCTCCAACACTTACCTATGAAGAGCATAAAAGTATTATTGAAAAGACTGTTGAGATTGTAGATGGAAGAGTAGAGGTTATTGCAGGCACAGGTTCAAATTCCACAATGGAGGCCATAGAGTTATCCCAATTTGCCGAAGATGTGGGGGCCGATGCCCTGCTACTTATAACTCCCTACTATAATAAACCTACCCAGGAGGGCTTAAAAAGGCATTTTGGTGAGATTGCTCAATCTGTAAATATTCCCATAGTGCTATACAACATACCTTCAAGAACCTCTGTTAATATTGAACCAAAAACTATAAAATATTTATATGAGGAATATAGTAATATCACTACCTTAAAGGAAGCCAATCCTAATTTATCCCACATCTCTGAAGTTATAAACTCCTGTGATATTGATGTCCTTTCTGGAAATGATGAATTAACTCTACCTATAATATCCTTAGGTGGAAAGGGAGTAATAAGTGTAGTATCCAATATTTTACCAAAAGAGTTTGTGGAGATGGTGGATTGTGCTTTAAATGGCAATTACAATAGAGCCCGAGAAATACACTACAATCTTTTTAATATTATGAAGTTGATGTTTATCGAAACCAATCCCATACCTATAAAAACTGCTATGAATATGTTAGGTATGCCTGCTGGTAATTTAAGACTTCCATTATGTGATATGTCAGAGGAGAATAATGCAAAATTAAGGAAGGCC
>DQSV01000027.1 GCA_015663075.1 Methanothermococcus okinawensis
ATGAAAGAATTTTGTCTGATTCCCAAAAAGGTTGCTGAGAAATATATATTTTCTCCTTCAGCCGTAAAATCTAAAATGGCCGACGAACCCACCCCTGAAGATACTCCTGACCCAATCCCCCTACCCACACCCCAGGTAGTAATGTATAGCGAGCAACCACCCACCCCTCCAGCCTCATCCTCTCCACTAGTAAAGAAAGTAAAAGGAGGCAAAAGGGTATTAAAAAAGCAAAAGCCCATATTTCTTAAACCGTTATCTATTACGAAAAATAAAGCATTTGTCAATCCTCCACTTACTCATATTATAGAAATGAAGTTTAAAAGGAACTCAGATAAAGAATATACTAAGGCAATGTTAACTTATTTTACCGATAAAAATGGTATTCAGTGGAATAAAGAGGGAGATTTAACGGCTCCCTTTACAGGTTATAATATTATTGATGTCATAAAAGAGCTTACTCTTGGTTCCAAAGCTATTAGGGCTGATAAAGTAGCTTATTATAAAATGCTTATTGATTATAGTTTTTTGCCCAGAGAGATTGTAAAAAATTCAAGTGCCGTCGCTCAATTGTATAGGCAGGTAGGGGGCAAGATAAAAATAAAGAGGAGAAAGAGTCCTTGTCTAGGAGGTTCGTGGATAAGTTATGTATAAAACATTAAGATTTTGGGTAAATCTTTCAGTGTGTAATCAGTCGTGATGGAGGGTGATTTTGTTATTCACTTAGTTAGTAGTGCATCCAGAAATTTATATCCAGCTAATACAGCCGATGGATTTACCAATCATTTACATACACCTATTTATTTGGATCCCAATACTAATTATGAAGTAGCTCTTTTAAATATTTACATGCCTAAAGATTATTTTGCTCTTATAAAAGATGATTACGAATCCCGTATAGAGGTTTATAAGGTAGCAAGAAATTCTGAAGGTACTATGGAAAGTAATTTGTTTTATACTTATATACCAGACAGTAATATAGCTACGGGGGATATGAAATATCTGTTAACTAAAATTAATATGGAACTTCATTATAATTTAGGCCAACTTATGGATGGCAAACATATTTTTAGATTACCTTTATTTAAATGGAATCCTGTAGCAGAAAGAGTCATTATAAATAATACATATAAGATTAAAGAACAGCCACAAGATGATACTTCATATTATATAAAATTAGGTTCGAGATTGGCTCATATTTTAGGCTACTCTATGCAAAACACCTTGCCCATCGGTATACCAAGCAATCCAGAATCAACACAGCTTAATTACTCTCCGAACCCTCCTCAACTTAATGCAGGAATACAATATGTGGTAGTGTACACAGATATCATCGAACCGACACATTTTGGTGATCAAATGGTGAATGTATTGGATGTTTTTGCTATTGGCCCAGAGGGTAATAGAGGTTTTCACAATGTTATTTACAAGCCTCTAAAGAGTAACTTAATTAGTGATATTTCTATTAAATTAACTGATCAGATAGGACGTCGTATTCTTTTCTCAGTATTTGGCGATGTAACTTGTACCCTACACATTAGAAAAAAAATATAAGTAGTGGTTCTTTCGTATTTTTTTTTTATTAATAGTCGAACCTTCATCATGAGAATAACGTTTGTACCACCCTCTCCCGAGGAATTTAATCTCCTTTTTCGGGATGACCCTATTAAGAGGGGTGGAGGATTGGGTGATATTTCTGTTTATGTACCGTCTGGGCGAGCAGTCAAAGGGGGTGGGCTCTTTAGTATCCTGGCTGGATTGGCTAAGAGAGCTGTCCCATTCTTAATGAGAACTATTATTCCTGAGGGTTTGAATCTTGCGCAAAATATTGTTGGGGATATTAATTCTGGTACCTTAAATCGTAGCAATCTAAAGAAGAGAGGTCTGGAATCTTTACATAATGTTGGAAGAAGAATAGTAAAAGGGGGGAGGAGAAAAAGGACTACCAAAAAAAAGAGAACAGTAAATAGAAAAAAAAAATTAGGGTTAAGAAAGAAACGTAAATATAATGATGTGTTTATGGATCTTTAAATTAGTATTAAGAGTAAATTCATAGGGGACGGTTCTCTTAAAATTACTGGAAAATGAGTGTTATCGGTCCTAATACTCCAGGTGCTGGGGTTGAAATTCCTATATCTCGATATATTGCTGGTGTAACCGATAATTTCCCAAGAGTAAATAGAAATAGAATAGTTGAAGTATCTATCGCTGGTAGGGAAAGAATCGATATTTTACCTGTCAATTTAACTTCTGATCGAAGATTAGAAGGAGGATATATAGAATTTCGTATTCCTGGCATTACTGGACGGTTTTTAGATCTATCTAAAATATCATTAGAGGTAAAACTTAGCCTTCTAAAAACTGGTAATGTAAAACTGGAGGCTGATGACTACTTAAATTTAGTTAACGGAGCTGGAAATACTTTATTTAAGTCTGTACAAGTTTATATTGGGGATCGATTGGTTGAGAGTAATCCGTTTTTTAATTATAGTTCATATATAAAACTCCTATCTACATTTAAAAAATCTAATATAGATACTATTGGGAACTTGGGTTATTTATTCAATGAAAAGAAAATAGAAGATACCTATATAGCAGCTAGTTTTACTGGAGGTACTGCAGAATTAAAAGAGAGAATAAATAATTTGAAAACTAATGGTCTTCACTTAAATTTTCCGCTTATGTTAGATGTGTCATCGCTTGAACAATTTTTATTAGATAATATTCCTGTGAGAATTAGGTTAGAATTGGCTAGTAATAACTGGGCAATTAATACCCATCAAGTTACAGCCGACTATAAACTCCAAATTGACGACGCTAAACTTTGGATTGATCGAATAATTCCAAATACTAATGCTTTATTATCTCTAAATAGTAGTTTAGGTAAGGGGAATAAATCGGTTGACTATATGTTTTCACGAACTTTGTATAAGACTTATGTTGTATCCGCCAATCAAACTTCACACATTATTGATTTACCCTGGAACCAAATAATTCCCGATAAATTATATTTATGTATGACTGATCTTGCTAGCTTTTCAGGAAATTTTAATAGAAATCCATTATATTTTCAACATGCAGATGTAACTAATATTCAAGTTCAAATTAATGGTGTACCTCTTTATAATATATCTGCTAAATTTCCCCATCAAACAGCTCAAGCTTATTATGAAACTTGTTCAGCCCTTGGCCTGGGCTATGACCATTTACTAACCTTTGAAGGCTTTAAAAATGGGGGGACTTTATTTGTTTTTGATTTCAGTAATGAACAGTTAGATGACATGCTACCTCTTG
>DQSV01000060.1 GCA_015663075.1 Methanothermococcus okinawensis
AGGATATATCAGCCCCAATGGATACTAAGGTCTTTGCACAGGAGGCTTCATGGGAACTTACATGGGACAGTGCCACAACATATCCCTCAAATTCCCTTAACTCCATTCTATTACAGGCCTTTAAGTGGGCTATTCTCTTACTCTCATCCATATCCTGAGTGAGTAAGTATATTATCCTTTGAAAATTAATATCCCTTATAAGCCAGGCTATTATTTGGAAGGTTTTCTCCTTTGCAAGTTTCAGATGTTTTGTATCATAGAGTATTCCACATAGTAGGGCCACCCTAATGCTCTTTGGAGGGTATATGTTCATTTTTCTAAATATCTCAGAGACTATTTCACAGGTGGAGGTGGCGCCCTCCTCTACAATAGACAGAGTACAGAGATGACATAGATCTGTTTTTTTATGATGATCTACTATTATTAAGGTGGAATTCTTTAACTCTTTATTATTTACTGTTATCTGGTTTAAAGTGGAGGTATCTACAAAGAATACTACATCCAATAACTTAGGGTATTGAACAACTTCAATATTTTCTCCAAGTTCCTCAAGTATGTTCTTGGATAATTTACTTACTGAGTCTGCTGATATCCTAAGATTTTTATCTTCTGATTTATTTAAGGTGTCTGCAAGATACTTTAGAGCAATTGCTGCCCCAATGGCATCAGGATCTGCATTATGATGACATAGAAATAATATATTTTTATTTTCCTTAAGTATTTTTTTTAAATGAGCAATATCTTCGTTATCTATTCTTACCATAACCAGCACCTAAACTTTACATTATAGTTCTAAAGATTATATACTAAATAAAATCTAAATTCCCGTTAAGTATAAAAAAATAATAATTATAAATTAAAAAAATTATAATTAAAAAATAAAATTAAAGAATAATTAAGATAAAAATAAAGGATTTTAAAACACCTAAATGAAGCAAATATCAAAAAGCAGAAATCCCTTCATTACCTTTAATACTTCTAAACACTAAGGAAAAGGATGCCCTTAATGGAACTGACATTATAAACCTTAGTTTATGTAAATAAAAATATATTTTTACAATAAATTCCTTTATTACATTATTCTTTTATTGTATATTATTTAAACCGTTTTATTATTTTTTATTATTTTTTTAATTTTTTATATCTTTTCATATTAAAATATAGTTTAAGAAATTAGTTCTTACGATAATTAATTCTTTATCACCCTTCCATATTAACGGGAATTAATGTAGGTTTTGTTTAAAATTATAATATTTTCACTGTTAATTATTTTTATAGTATGGATTACAAGTAAGGTTGTATATTTGATTATATTGTGTATTTTATTCAATCACTGTCTAAATATGGATAGTTTTCATTTTTAATAATTAAAAATAGTTTTAATATTATAAAAAATAATTTTAATTCCTTAAATTTAATTTAAAAGTAAAAGGTAATGTTATTCAAAAACTTTATATAATACTATAACAATAATCTATAATGATTTATAATGATAATTTTTTGTAATATTTTATATTTATAATCTATCTATTGGTGATTCTATGGACTTTAATGATTTAATTAAGTTGGTGGAAAAAACAAGGCGTATTAAAATAGATAATATAAAAATAACTGCCGACGAGATAGTAATAAACATACCCTCTGCTCCCCCTATGGTAATACCCCAAACACCTGCAATGAAAAAGGGCATTATGAGATCCAAAACCCCTGAGGAATTGAAAATAGAAATTCCAGAGGTAGATTGGGAGGTTCCAATAGGTAAGTATAATGGATATATAAGAGAAGTACAACTTGGAAGGCCAAAATCAGAAGGAGGCCGAGGAAAGGTAATAAAAATTGGAGGTCAAAGGGCATTATATAGATTTGAGGATGTTCAGCCAAATGCCCCTGTGGTAACCTTTGATATTTTTGATATGCCCATGCCAGGATTGCCTAAGAATATTAGACAGTACTTTGAGGATGTAATGGAAGATCCCGTTGAGTGGGCTAAAAAGTGTGTAAAGGAATTTAATGCTGATATGGTGACCATACACCACATCTCAACAGATCCAAAGATTAAGGACACTCCAGCAAGGGAATCTGCCAAGTTAATGGAGGATCTACTTCAGGCTGTGGATGTGCCCTTTGTTATTGGAGGTAGTGGAGATCCTAAAAAGGATCCTTCTGTACTTGATGCCTGTGCCCAGGTTGCAGAGGGAGAGAGATGTTTATTGGCCTCTGCAAACCTTGATTTGGATTATAAAAAGGTGGCAGATGCTGCCATTAAGTACGATCACAATGTACTATCCTGGACAATTATGGATCCAAACATGGCCAAGGATTTAAATAAAAGATTAATATCCCATGGCCTTGATGGAGATAGGATAGTAATGGACCCTACAACATGCTCCTTAGGGTATGGTATAGAGTTCTCCATAAATGCCATGACAAGGCTAAGGTTGGCAGGTTTAAAAGGTGATGAAATGGTAAATATGCCCATGTCATCAGGAACAACAAATGCCATTGGTGCAAGGGAGGCCTGGATGGTTAATCCAGAGTGGGGAGATAGGGCATATAGGCTTCCATTATGGGAAATTACAACTGGTTTGACCATGTTATTATGTGGTGTAGATATATTTATGATGCTCCATCCCCTTTCCATATCTATAGTAAAGGAATTTGGTAAATTACTGACAACCAAACCCGAAAGTATAGAAATAACCACAGATAATTATCAATGGATAAGAGCCTAAATAGTATTAAAATAAAAGATTTTAAAATATTCAAAAGGAAAATAATATAAAAAAATAAAAACCCCAATAATTATCCTCATTATACTACAAAACACCAAAAGGATGTTTATAATTAAATTAGGGAGATAAAAACTTAAAGTATTTCTCTTTATTATTTTGTCCTTTTATTTTATGATCTATGGAAGCATATTGAGATTTAACTATAATTATCTTTGTTTGTGTTATTTACCTTCATTAACGGTGATAAAATGGCAAAAATAAGTGCTATGGATATTTATAAACTTCTGCCAAAAACCAACTGTAAAAAATGTGGAGAGCCCTCCTGTATGGCCTTTGCCACAAAACTTCAAAATAAAAAGGCAACTGTTGAAGAATGCCCTATTTTAAAGGCCTCAAAATTTGAAGAGAATAGAAAAAAACTTATTGAACTTCTCTCCCCTCCTGTAAAGGAAGTATGGTTTGGGTATCCTGATAAAAAGGCCCTCTTAGGGGGAGAAGAGGTAATGTACAGATATGAACTTACCTTCTTTAACCCCACAGCCATAGGTATAGATATTTCTGACAATCTACCTGAGGAAGATATAAGGAATAGAGCAAAGTTTGTTGAGGATTTTGTATTTGAAAGAACTGGGGAGAAGTTAAAGTTGGATTTTATAGCCCTAAGAAATGCCTCAGGAAATCCTGAGAAATTTAAAAGGGCACTGGATATTATTCAAGAAAACACTAAATTGCCCATTGCACTATGCTCTTTAAATGTGGAAAGTATAGAGGGGACATTGGACATCGTAAAGTCCAAGCCTATGATATACGCAGCAACGGAAGATAACTTCTCTGAGATGCTCAAAATGTTAATATTCAAAAGAAAAAATAATAAAAAGGAATTTGCATTGGTATTATCCTCAAATAACATTAAAACATTAAAGGGCATGGTAAAGGCATCCTTAAAACATGGCATTGAAGATTTAATCTTGGATCCCCATACAAAGCCTGAAAATATTGCTGATACCCTTGATAAGTTTGTAATGATTAGAAGAAGTGCAATAGAAAAGGGAGATAAACTTTTAGGATATCCAATATTGGGCCTTCCAATAAACACCAGTATGTATGTATTAAATGGCAATAATCCAATAAAACAATTTATTGAGGAATTGGATAAGGCGGCAGGAATAATGGAAGCAAGGACTGCAAATGCAATGTTAAATAGGTATGTAGATGCAATAATTCTTCACGGCACTGAGGCATGGGAGTTAATGCCCATACTAACCCTTAGGCAGGCTATATATACTGATCCAAGGAAACCCCAAACTGTTGAACCTGGCCTATACCCAATTGGAAACCCAGATGAAAATAGTCCGGTAATTATGACAACAAACTTCTCTCTAACGTTCTATACAGTAACAGGGGATTTTGAGAAGGATGGGGTTACATGCTGGCTCCTATCCATGGATACTGAGGGAAAGGCAGTGGATGTTGCAGTGGCAGGTGGGCAGTATTGTGGAGATAATGCCAAAAATCTATTGGAGGAGACAGGAGTTGGAGATAAGGTAAATCATAGAATTATAATACTTCCAGGATTGGCTGCCCCTGCAAGGGGGGATATTGAGGAAAAAACAGGTTGGACCTGTGTAGTTGGGACAAGGGATTCCTCTCAGGTGGGAGAATTCCTAAGGAAAAACTGGGATAGGATATTATCGGAATGGAAGAATAATAATAAAAAATAATAAAAAATAATAAAAATAATAATTAAAAATAAATAAAGAACTTATTTAAATATTTTTTTATATAAATATATGAATTACAGAAAAGTATATATACTATAATAGCATTATTTGTCTTTGCTCAAATTAGGTTAAATTAGCCCGGTGGTGTAGTGGCCAAGCATCCTAGGCTTTGGACCTGGGGACTGCGGTTCGAATCCGCACCGGGCTATTTTATTTTTTTTATATATATTTGTATATTTGAATATATAACATATTATGATGTCATACTCATACTCTATAGGTGTCCTTATATGGAATTAAATAATAATCCATCCATCGCCATTGTTTCAGATGGAAAATATGGACATAGAGCCAAAAACACTCTTAAAAAGAAATTTAATTGTGAATTATTTAAAATAGAATATAGTGGCGA
>DQSV01000025.1 GCA_015663075.1 Methanothermococcus okinawensis
AGAATAGATGATGTAATTGCAGCCGAGAAATTAAGTGGTGGATCTGGAGGAGATGCAGGTCCTGGCTCAATGGGGGGAATGGGCGACATGATGTAATCTCCCTTCTTCACTTTCATTATTTTTTATTATTTTTTTATTCAAATACATTGATATATTAAAATATAATAATGTTTGAAATGATATGATAACTATCTAATTTTTATATGAATTGATTTATAAAGACTATCAAGATAAACATAATAAAAAGTATTATTACTTTTTTATGTTATTATTTTTTAGATCTAAGTTTAGACCATATTTGTACTCGTTACCATAAATTTAATATAATATAGAAACTATGTTAAAATGAGCATTCAATAACCTATAATATATATAATTAATATTATCTAAATTATTATTTAATAAGATAAAAAGGGTGATATTAATGAAAAATAAATTAGTTATAGTTACAGGAGTGCCTGGTGTAGGGGGTACCACACTAACACAGAAGGCCATAGAAATGCTAAAGAAAGAGGGAATCAATTACAAAATGGTGAATTTTGGTACCATAATGTTTGAAGTGGCCAAATCAGAGAATTTGGTGGAAGATAGGGATCAGATGAGAAAATTGGATCCTGATACTCAAAAAAGAATTCAAAAAATGGCGGGAAGAAAAATCTCTGAGATGACAGCAGATGCCCCTGTTATAGTGGATACCCATAGTACCGTTAAAACACCTATGGGATATCTACCAGGACTTCCCAAATGGGTATTGGATGAACTCAATCCCGATATTATTGTAATTGTTGAAACCACTGGAGATGAAATACTAATGAGAAGGATAAGCGACGGCAGCAGAAATAGGGATTTGGAATCTGCTGGGAGTATAGAAGAACATCAATTTATGAATAGATGCGCAGCAATGACCTATGGGGTATTAACTGGAGCCACTGTAAAAATAATTAAAAATAAAGATAAATTACTTGAGGATGGTGTTGAGGAACTGTTGTCTATATTAAAATAATAATTGGATATTTATATAATATTTTTAACTTATAAAAACATATTATTTAAAATTGATATGGATTACTTTTTTTTGTTTTTTATAACTTAAAATTATTATTTATAATTCTTAAACCTTTATTTTATACTAAACAAAAATCTTTAATTCCAAAAGAACATAATATAAATATAATTGTTAAAAATAAAAAATAATAAATATATATGAACACTTGTAATAATGATAAAATAATTAAAATAAAAATAAAAACAATAAGACAAAATAGGTAATACAAGATTTTAAAAATATCTAAAGGAAATAAAAGCATAAAATGTAAAAAATCCTCCATTGTCTCCTTAATGCCTCTAAGCACTAAAGGGAAAGGTATTTTTAAATGGACTGGTATTATGAACTTAGTTGATAAGGTATAGAACATATATAATGTAAAATTCTCTTTACTAATATTTATTCTATATTACGAATTTAAGATATTATATTTTTAATTATATAAAAGGAGATAAAATGTTTGAGATGTTTAACTTCATTTTTAATACATACTATAATACCTTGGATATGTTGTTTATGCCCATAATTGTAAATACGCATCCTGCCATTGCCATATTACTAATGGCTTTTATAGTTTCCTTTATTGTAACACTGGCCACAAAATTACTGGTTAATCAGAAGAGAATGGAGGAAATTAAAACAAAGATCCAAGAGTTTCAAGTAAAGGTAAAAAAGGCCTCAAAGAACCCAGAACTTATGAAAGAAATAGAGAAAGAACAACAACAAATAATGGAAATTCAAATGGAAATGATGAAGATGAGTTTCAAACCTATAATATACACATGGATACCCATTATTGCCATATTAGCCTATTTAAGGCATGTTTATAATTATGGAGGAATATTACACTCTTTAAATCCTGCATGGGATGGAGTAGTGGTACACCTACCAGTAATTTTATCAAAAATATTATTTGTATCCTTTTTTCACTGGTTAGGTAGTATATTTTACCACAGTGGGTTTGGAGTAGTTTCTAATGAGACCCTTGGATGGCTTGGATGGTATATATTATGTTCAATGGCCACCTCAACAATTTTAAGAAAAATTATGGGTGTGAAATAAAATTACAAAGTAAACTTAAAATATTTTGATAAAGTATAATTCAGAATAAATATTGTCAAATTGTTCACAAAAGGCATAATTTATAAATACAATAATAAATAATCATATACAATGAGTAGACAATATAATATATTAAACATTTTGATATGTATTTAAGATATGTTTAGTAGTAATTCAAAATTTTATGTATAATATTAAAATTTTAAATTCTCTAAAATAAATAATTTTATCATATTTACTAAATTCTTTGGGATTGTTATGGAACCAATATCTGATAATAAATTAAAATACATATTGGATAATGATATATCCATTCAACAGTATTTTTGCATACTGTTATTAAGTGTATTAGCAGAACTTATAGATGATCCACAACTATTTATAGACTCTATAATGAAAACCATAGGTCCTAATATGTATGTTATCTTAAAAGCTAAAGGACTAATAAAGGATAATTATTCAAATTTTGGAGATCTTATTAGGGATATAAATAAGGCCATGGATATAAGTGATAATATCGATGTCATTTATGGAGAAGATGGTTCATTAATTGCATTTGTGCATTTAAAGGATAATAATTGTAAATATTGCCCAAAGGGTATTGGAGGGGCAGATTTAGGATCCACATGCTGCCCATTTATAATATTATTTGAAGCCATAGGAGAAGAGGTAGGATTAAGATATAGGGCTTCTGAGTTTAAAAAGGAAAATAATGTTTGTAAAATAGTTTATAAAATTGTTAAAGAAAAAAATAACACTAAATTTAGGAAATTATTCGCTTAACTTTAAAATAGCCTCTGCAATATCTCCGTTGCATTCCTTTAATACTTGAATGGCCTCCTCCTTTGAAACATTGCATTGGTTCATAACCATTTCAATGTCATCCTCCGTAATTTCCAATTTAACCTCTTCATCCTTTATTTTAATCATTTTTTCTTCTTTTTTTATCTTTTTAGCCTTTCCTGTTATAGTGTATGTTTTATTTCCAAGCATGTCCATTACTTGTACTTTGGGCTTATCAAAAATAAGTACTTTGTCCTCCAATTCAATGGTTACCTTTATGGCCTTTATATCTTCGGCATCCATTCCCATATCCTTCATCATTTTTTGCATCTGCTTTAGCATTCTTGGGTTCATTCTTCCTGGAAACATATTTTATCACCAATTAGTAATTAAAAATAATTTTTTATTATAATTAAGAGTCTGCTATTTTTTAGCATTACTATTTTTTTATTTATTTTTATAATATTCTTTTATTAGATTTTTTGGGTTGAAGATATTTATTTTATTATAGATATTGTACAAATAACATTAATTTTTAAGCAAAACACGTAAAACATAATACATACTTATAAAGGATTTTCCTGCTGATTTTTATAATATTTTATTTGTTAGAATTTATTTAATTATATTACCTTCCAAAGATAGAGAACAGTTGCAATTTTTATATTGTTTGTAATTTACAAAATCTTCAACTATATTTAAAATTCTTTTTTTTACAGTATTTATAACCTCAAAGACCTCCTCTACAGTTAATTTATTCTTAGATATTCCAGTTGAGTAATTGGATACAACACATAGTGAGGCATAGCACAATCCCAACTCCTTTGCAAGTATCACTTCAGGATATCCTGTCATTCCCACAACATCCCCTAAGGTTCTATAAAATCTTATTTCAGATCTTGTTTCAAATCTTGGGCCTTCTGTACAAACATATACTCCTTCGCTATACTCATAATTTCTTCTATTTAATATATCCTTTATAATACTTACCAACTCTGGACAATAGGGCTCAGAGACATCTATATGAACTACCTTGCCATCCTCTCCATTGTAGTATGTAAATTCCCGTTTTTTAGTAAATTCTATAAAGTCCTTTGGTATAAAAAAGGTTCCGGGTTTTATTCCCTCCTTTAGAGATCCAACAGAATTTATTGCTAAGATTCTATCAACATTAAGTTCCTTTAATGCATATATATTGGCCCTATAATTTATTTTGTGAGGTGGAATATTATGATTTAAACCATGTCTAAGGAGCAATGCTCTATCATTCCCTTCATCAATTATTATCTTTGCTTTTCCATATTTTGTATTCACTACACTTTCCTTACCCTCAAATAATGCCGAGATTCCTGTTCCTCCAATTACTCCTATTATATTACCACCTTAATCAATATCATTTTTAATTAAGCTACAATCCATAAAGGATATATTTCCATCCTCAAGAATATTTATTACAAATGGTTTTTTAACAATTCTCTTTTCTATATTGTTCTTCATGTTATTATAGACTATATCAATTAATTCCAATGAATTATAGATTATATGGATATTGTGTTTATTAGAGGTTTCATATATTAATTTTGGGATCTGAAATACATCTGTATCCTTATAAACAACTAATTTTATAGGGGATATTATACTTTCATAAATTTTCAATGTGTTTCTTGCCTTTTCTATATTTTCCTTTGCCCTCCTTTCTATCATACATATATTGGCCCTACTTGTGTTCATTAATTTTGCAATCTCTTCCTGAGTCAATCCCTTTTTTCGTAGTTTTAATACTTTTATCTGAGTATCTGTTAAAAAAGATTCCATAAGTAGCCCCCATTTTTTAAGTGGGATATTTTCATTATTTATTTTTACTCTTATTTATTTTTATTTTTTTTAAATTTTAATTATTTTTTTATATTAATAGTTTTTAATAATTTTTTTATCATTGATTTTTGGTAAAAATTAAAGTTGTTGTTATTTCAGGATATAATCTATATTCTGTACATAACTACAAGTAAATTAAAAAAAATAAAAATAATCCTTAAAAGGGACATCTAAAATTCCTACCTGCATACTTTGGATAGCCAAGTTCCTCCTCAATTCTTATAAGTTGGTTATATTTTGCAGTTCTCTCTCCCCTTGCAGGGGCTCCAGTTTTTATCTGACCTGAGTTTAATGCAACAGATAAATCAGATATTGTGGTATCCTCTGACTCTCCACTTCTATGGGATACTACAACCCCATACCCATTCCTAAATGCCAGATTTGCAGCATCTATAGACTCTGATAAGGTTCCTATCTGATTTACCTTTAATAAAAGGGCATTTGCAGAGCCCATTTTAATGCCCTCTTTTAATCTCTCAGTGTTTGTTACAAATATGTCATCTCCCACTATCTGAATATTCTTTAATTCCTTAATAATTCTTGCAAATCCTTCAAAATCTTCCTCATAAAAGGGATCTTCAATTGAAACCACATTATATCTCTCAGTTATTTCCCTGTAAATGGATATTAATTCATCTGTGGAAACTTCCTTGCCATTCAATATATAACACTCTTTTTCTAAGTTATAGAACTCACTGGCTGCGCAATCTATGGCAAATGCTATTTTATCCTCATACCCTGCGATTTTCACAGCCTTCTCTAAGATATCTAAAGCCTCATCGATACCCTTTACAGGAGGGGCAAATCCTCCCTCATCCCCAACATTTGTGGCATTTTTTCCATATTTATTCAATATAACCTTTTTTAATGTATGGTATGTTTCAGTACATATTCTTATGGCCTCAGATATGGAATCTGCACCTATTGGCATTATCATGAACTCCTGAAACTCTAACTCATTACCTGCATGAACTCCCCCATTTAACACATTCATCATAGGTACAGGCATAATATAGGAATTACACCCCCCAATATATTTATAGAGGGGCAGAGATGCAGTGTCTGCAGCAGCCTTTGCAACAGCCAATGAAACTGCAAGTATGGCATTGGCACCTAATTTACGCTTATTGGATGTTGAATCCAATTCTTTCATTATTATATCAATTTCCCTCTGCATACGTGAGTCATATCCTATTAACTCAGGTTTTATAATGGAGTTTATATTATCTACAGCCAATAATACTCCCTTACCTCCAAATCTTACTTCACCATCCCTAAGTTCAACGGCCTCATGAACTCCTGTTGAGGCTCCACTTGGAACTATGGCACTACCATAACCCCCACCTTCAGTTATAACCTCCACCTCTACTGTTGGGTTACCTCTAGAGTCTATTACCTCTCTTCCTAAGATATCCTTTATATTGTAGGAACTATTGATATTTTTTAACAAGATACCACCTTATCATTTTGTTATTTTATTTTTTAGCATTCTACTTGCATATTATTTTTATTTTTGTAAATTTTGTAGTATAATTTATTTTAATATTTATTATTTAATATATATTATTTAATATTTATATAAATAGTATTATATTAGTTAATTAATTAAAAAATTATTTATTAAACTATATCTTATTTTTTTATGGTGACGTAATGTCTGAGAGTATTGAAAATTTTTTAGAAAAAATATATTTGTTCTCTAAGGACAAAAATAGACCTATAAAAACCACAGAATTAGCCAAGTTATTAAATATAAAACCATCCGCAGTTACAAATATGGCTAAGAAACTTCATAAATTGAATTATGTTATTTATGAACCCTACGTAGGAATAACTCTTACTACAAAAGGAATTAAACGGGCAAAGACTATATTGGATAAGCATAGTACAATAAAAGTATTTTTAACAGAATGCTTAGGATTAAATAATGAAAGAGCGAATGAAGAGGCCTGTAAATTGGAACATGCATTATCTGATGATACTCTCCAAAGATTAAAACATTTTATGGTAGGGTATGAAAAGGATAAGAAATACAAGGACAAATAAATGAATAAATAATAATGGGACATTAAAATAAAAAAATAACCTTTCTCCTTCAAATTTGAAATTATACCCAATAGCCTTTTTTCCATCTTTTAGATATGAATTCTGTGGTATTATTCTAAGGAATGCCTAACTATATGGATCTCTAATGGTAGAAATACCTTTGAAACCTACGTATTTCTTAGAATGGTTCTTAAATATTTTAAGAATAAATCAGAATTTTTGTCGATAGGACTTTATTTTTTGTTTTATTATATTTTTAACCCCTCATTGAATATTATTCATTCATAATTATTATTAATTTTTCATAATATATTGCTTTTAAGTAGTAACCAACTATTTATATTTTAATTAACAAATCAAAAGATTATAAATATTTATTAAATCTTATTAGTGATAATATGGTAGTGGAAAATATAATCTCTGGCTCTAAAAACGTATTAAATATGACTAAGGACCTTTTAAAGGATAAAAGCCATGATAGTATAAAATTAGGATACCCCACAACAAATTACAATCTTCCCATAATATATGGACTTCTTGGTAAAAAAATTGAAAATATTGAGGACTTAAAAAACCTAATTAACTCCCTTGAAATTAATGAAGAACCCACATTGGAAAATGCCCTTGATGCAGGAGTTAAAACATTAATATGTGCCGAGGCAATTGAAGGACTTAAATATGCCCAGGAAAAGAAACCCTATAGGCCCCCATATATTGGGTTTATCCCTGATGAGGTTTTAAGGGATTTAGGAGTGCCCCTTGTAGAGGGAAAAATACCTGCCATACTTGTGGTTATTGGCAAGGTAGGAGATAATGAAAAGTTAAAAAAGTTAATTGAGGATATTCAAAAGAGAAATATATTGGCCCTATTTATAGGAGATATTGTTAAAGAAATGGAATCTGCCAACATAGAGTTTGGTTTAGATAAACTTCTTGTCCCCATTGGAGAGGGTATTACTTCGGCTATTCATGCTGCAAACCTTGCAATAAGGGCTCCTTTGATATATGGGGGAATAGAACCAGGTAAAACTAAGGAAATTATAGAGTATATAACAGATAGAGTCCCTGCCATTGTTGTAGCCCTTGGACCATTGGATGATATTACCCTTGCAGCAGGGGCAGGATGCATAAAGGCAGGAGTTCCAGTGATTACCAACAATCAAGTGCCTGAAATAAAGGGAGCCCTGGAAAGTTCAGATATTGACAACATAGTTGAAAATGCCTTAAAAATGAAGGGAATAGATGTAAAAATCACTGAATATGATATTCCTGTATCTGTGGGCCCAATGAATGAAGGAGAGAGAGTAAGAGGTCCAGACATGTATGTGGAGTTGGCAGGCCCAAAATCCTACGGTTGTGAGTTGGTTATTGTAAATAAGGATGTAAAGGATACTGTTGAAATTATTGGAAAGGATATAGATTATATAGAGGAGGGCAGTAGATTGCCCTTTGCCATAGTTGTTGAGGTAGAGGGAGAGGGCCTTGAAGAGGATATAGCAGGAGTTTTAGAGCGAAGAATCCATGAGTTTTTAAACTATATTGAGGGAGTTATGCATCTAAATCAACGAGATAACCTATGGATTAGAATAAATAAGGAATCCTATAATAAGGGATTAAGATTGAGGAATATTGGAGAGGTAATTAAAACCCTATTTAAGGAACATTTTCCAATAATTAAAAATTGCAATGTAAAGATTATAACTGATCCTGAGATGGTTAAAGAAACCATTAAAAAGGCCCAAATAATGTATCAAAAGAGGGATGAAAGGGCAAGGTCCCTCTCTGAAGAGGATGTGGATGTATTTTATGGTTGTATCATGTGCCAAAGTTTTGCCCCTACCCATGTATGTGTTATAACCCCAGATAGAACTTCGTTATGTGGTAGTATAAATTATTTTGATGCAAGGGCAGCCGCCAAAATAGATCCCGAGGGCCCCATATTTGAGATTAAAAAGAAACAGTGTTTAGATGAGGATTTGGGAATATATGATGGGGTAAATGAGGTTGTTCAAAATGCCTCTGGAGGCACAGTTGAAGAATTTGCCCTGCATAGTGCCCTAAAAAAACCCTGTACCTCTTGTGGTTGCTTTGAAGCAATAGTATTTTACATTCCTGAAGTGGATGGTTTTGGAGTGATAAATAGAGGATTTAAGGGAGAAACCCCCTATGGATTACAATTCTCTGCTATTGCAGGTCAATGTAGTGGAGGTAAGCAAGTGGAAGGGTTTGTAGGAATAGCCATAGAGTATATGAGGTCTCCAAAGTTTCTTAAAGGAGATGGAGGATGGAACAAAATAGTATGGCTTCCAGAGGAGTTAAAAGAAAAGGTATTGGATGCAATACCTGAGGAATTGAAGGATAAAATAGCCACAGAAAAGGATGTATCTAGTGTCGAAGAACTTCAAAATTTCTTAAGGGAGAAGGGCCATCCCCTAATGAAACACATGGAAATTACTGAAGAGGTACTCTCTGAAGAAATCAAAGAAATAAAAAAGGAAGAACCTATAGAAAAACCAGAGATGATATCTACTGGTTCTATGATGGGCTCGCCCTTTGGATTTATCAACATGATTCCCCCAAATACAAAAATAGTAATAAAGGATGTTAAAATAAAGGCAAAGGAAATAATAATTAAAAGAGAATGTAATTTAGGCATGGATAAAAAAATAATAAAAAAATAAAATAATGAAATAAAAAAATTAATAAAATAATAAAAGACTACTAATCAATTAACTATTTTAATATTTAATTTTTGCATTATTAAATTACCAATAAATAATTATTTAAATAAAAATAAAAAAAGTAATAAAAAATATAAATTTAAAAAAATATGAGACTAATATAAATTTGTTTCTTAAAAAGAAAAAAAGAAATAATAATAAAAAAATAAAATACACATAATAAAGAAGATATATTCAAACCATTCCTACTTTAGCATAATATGGACTTTCATAATGTAGTTATAATAACTTTACTTTTTATTTATTTACAATATCCTTTAAATACTCCTTAAATCTAGGTATTTTTTCAATGCCAATTTCAACATTGGCCATTAACCATCCTTCAATATCTCCTATATCATACCTCTTACAATTTACTTCAATCCCAATTATTTTTTCCTCACTTAGTAGGGACTTCATGGCATCAGTTAATTGTATTTCCCCTCCCCTTCCAGGTTCTATTTCCTCTAAGTGTTTAAATATTTTTGGAGATAGTAGATAGGCCCCTGTAATTATTAAATTGGAGGGAGCCTTTTCCACAGGAGGTTTTTCTACCAAATCATCTATTTCGAAGATACCCTTTTCAACCTCCTTTCCAGATATTACTCCATATTTATGAACCAATTCCATTGGAACCCTTTCAAGGGCAATTATTGAGCAATGGTATTTATCATATACCTCAAGCATTTTTTTAACAACATTTTCGCTGTATATTGTATCCCCCACAAGGGCTAAGAAATATTCCTTTCCAACAAACTCCTTTCCACAGTATATTGCATCACCTAATCCTTTCTGCTCCTTCTGTCGTGTATAGTATATATTTGCAATACTATCTATTTTCCTTATTTTTTCAAGAAGATCATATTTTCCACTGTCTTTTAACTTACACTCCAACTCAAAATTTCTATCAAAATGGTTTTCTATGGCACTTTTTCCCTTCCCTGTGATTATTAGGATATTATCAACACCAGCATCTGCCAAATCCTCTATTACATACTGTATTATTGGTTTATCCACTACTGATAGCATCTCCTTTGGCTTAGCCTTGGTAATTGGCAGTAGTCTTGTACCAAACCCTGCAGCAGGAATTATTCCCTTTTTTATTTCTCTATATTTTTTCATTATTTCACCATATAGATTAAAGGTCTAAAACAATTTAGGTTTTTATATATGTTCATATATATCATTTTCTATAGGATTATAGGAGCAAAAATAATATGAATATAATTGTTTATAATAAATAAGAATTCTTAATTTAAAAAAAATAATTAAAAAAATAATATTTAAAAAATTATTAAATGATTAAAACATTAAAAAAATAGAATAAAAAAGATTTTAAAATACCTAAAAAGAAGTAAAACCATAAAAGTAGAAATCCTACCATTTATTCTATATGTCCTCCTAAGCACTGGAAAAGGGCATTTTTTAATAGTGCTGACATTACGAACCTTATTTTAGGTGATGTAGGAATCATATTTACAGAATTCTCCCTATTAATATAATCCTTTTATTATTTTATTTATGTTATAGACCATGAGTTAGAAATTGTATCTCGACTATAATTATATATAATACATTCCCTAACAATAGGACATTTAAAAAAGTTTTATAGATGAACAATTTATAATTTTAAACATTATATAATTTTAAACATTAAATTTTTTATATTTTATTTTTTTACATAGTGTAATAATATACTTTCTCTTATTAAATATTTTTTTATTTTACACGTTAGGGAAAGTAATAATTAAAATTTAGGTGATTATATGAATAATAATGAAAAGGATATTTATTTATTTAAAAAAGCAATTAAAGAATTAAAAAATAAAAAAGGAAAGGGTACAGAACTTATTAGTCTCTACATACCTGCAGGAAGGAGGATATCTGATGTAAGTCAATACCTCAAAGAGGAGTTATCTCAATCCTCCAACATTAAAAGTAAAGGTACAAAGAAAAATGTCCAATCTGCAATTGAGGTAATATTGCAAAGATTAAAACTTTTAAAGGAGCCCCTTGAAAATGGAGTAATAATATTCTCAGGTATGGTTCCCAGGGGAGGCCCAGGAACTGAAAAGATGGAAACCTATGTTTTAGAACCCCCTGAACCTATAAAGACATTTATATATAGATGTGATTCCCAGTTTTATACTGAGCCATTGGAGGATTTTTTGCAAGATAAAGACATATATGGTGTGATACTTATAGATAGGAATGAGGCCACAATTGGGATAGTTAAGGGAAAAAATATTCAGATTGTAAAGAAATTAACCAGTGGAGTTCCAGGAAAATTTAAGGCAGGAGGGCAATCAGCAAGGAGATTGGAAAGATTAATAGATGATGCAGCACATCAATTTATGGTAAGGGTTGGGGAGTATGCCAATGAGGAATTCTTACCACTATTGAAGGAGAAGAAATTAAGAGGCATACTTGTTGGGGGCCCAGGAAATACAAAAAATGAATTTACAAATAAGGATTATCTCCATCATGAGTTAAAGAAAAGGGTAATAGATACCTTTGATCTATGCTATACTGAAGAATTTGGAATAAGGGAACTTTTGGACAAGGCCTCAGATTTATTAAGAGATTTGGATATAATGAAGGAAAAGGAAGTTATTCAGAAGTTTTTTAAAGAACTTATAAAGGAGGATGGAGGCCTTGCAGCATATGGTGAAAGGGAGGTAATGAAGTATCTCCAGATGGGAGCAGTGGATACTTTAATTATTACAGATAATATAAACATGTCTAGAATAACCATAAAATGTAATAATTGTGAATTTACTCAGGAGATGAACATAAAAAACGATGAACTTTTAAAATTCGAAGAAAATTTAAAGACAAAGGCCTGTCCAGAATGTGGAGGTATGCTGTATATATCTAATAAAGAGGATATTATAGAGTACTTTGCCAGATTATGTGAGGAATCTGGAACAGAGTTAAAAATAGTATCTACAGATACAGAGGAAGGTAGTCAAATTTATAAAGCATTTAAGGGCATTGCTGCTATTTTAAGATATAGGTTGGATTAAGATAGTAAAGAATTAAAATTAAAGGAAAATAAATAAAATTAGAGCAGCAAAAAAAGGACAATTATAATTAAATATTTCAAAATAACCTAAAGTATTTTCTCTCAATTAAAATATTTTATCTCCACATTATTTTTATTATTATAAGTCAAGAACATAATTTTCTAATATATTTACAATATAAAAAAATTAAAAATAAAATGAGTAAAATAAAGATAATAAAATGATCTAATCTTAAAATATAAGAGAAAAAGTAAATACTTAAAGAGATAAAGAAAAGCAAATACTTAAAAAGTAAAGATTCCATATTATCCCTATTTCTCTCTATATCCTACACCCCTAAGCACTGTACGTGCAGAGGAAATCCTTTAATTAATAGGTTATTAAATTTATAATAAGTCTAAAATATTATGTGTTTTACTATATTTCATTTTTATTATACTATTTATGCAATATACTACAAATGAGGGATAAAATACCTACAATAACAGTTAAAAAAGATATTAAAGAAATTAAAAAGAAATTAATAGAAAAAAACACTGAAACTCTAATGGTTATTGGTTGTGGCATATGTGCAAGAATTAGTAAAACTGGGGGCCCCAGAGAAACAAAGAAAATGAAAGAGATATTAATTAAAAATGGGTTCAAAATATTAAAAAATAACAAATTACCTGATACTATAGAAGAAGGGTTATGCAATTATAGTGCAGTTAAAAAATTGGCAGAGGATGTTGATAATAATTCTTTTGATTCGATACTTGTTCTTGGATGTGGAGCAGGTTTGAAATGTATTTTAGATAATTTTAAAAATAAAAAAATAATCGCTGGATTAAATACTGTGGGAGTAGGGGTAAAGGGCAGATTAACATGTGTTACCTGTGGAGATTGCAATTTTGATAATGGATGTATTAGATTATAGTCAAGACAAATTACCTATGATATATTCAAGAACATAATTTCTTAAACTCATATTCATAATATAAATAATAAGTATAAATAATAAAAAAGGAAAAATAAAATATTTAATAATATATTGAAGAATAAATACTTAAAAAGTAGAAATTCTATATTACATAAAAAAATAACATGTTTAACTATAAATTAATTACTTCCAACTCCAAAGTACTTAAACCCTAAACTCTTTATTTTATCCTTATCCAATGTGTTCCTCCTATCAAATACTATCTTATCCCTTACTAAATTACCTATTTTATTCCAATCCCTATTTAAATTGGAATATTCTGTGATTATTATAATTCCATCTACATTCTCCCTGGCCTTTTCCACATAATCAAAACATTTAACTATGGCTCTTCCCTTCAACAATAACTCTATTAGTTTTATGCCTCTACTCTCCCTTAAATCATCAGTGTTAGGTTTAAAGGCCAATCCCAATATAGCAAAGGTTTTTTCATTTAAATCGTTGTAGTATTTTTTTATTTTATTTGTTATAGGATTTTCTTTAAATCAAAGTTTATAAATTTTTATATTTTTTATATTGTTTATTAATTTTTTTAATTATACATCTTTTATATTCTTTTATTTTTATTATTTTTATGTTTATTACTATTTTATATATGCTTATTTTAATCTATTTTTTGAATAGATTCTTCATCCAATTTACAGTTCTCTTTTAATACCTTCCCTTAATGTAATTTTATTTGGTGGGTAGTAGGCCTATCTTGTTATGACATTGTGACAATACCTATCTGTTGGTAGAGGGCCTTTCTTTGATAAATTATTTAAAAAATAAATTTTACATTAAAATAAGGTTATATATTATATATTATACACTAGATTACTTCTTTTAATACATTGGGTATTTCCGAGATTTTTCTTACAACATGTGCCCCTGCCTCTCTTAGAGCATTTATTTTACTCTCTGCTGTACCAACACCTCGTTCAATAATTGCACCGGCATGCCCCATTCTCTTCCCCTCAGGGGCTGTAATGCCAGCAATATATGCCACTACAGGTTTATTCATACTTTTAATGTATTGGGCTGCCATTTCCTCACTACTTCCTCCTATTTCTCCTATCATTACAATGGCATCTGTTTCTCTGTCCTTTTCAAATAATTTAAGTACATCCATATAGTTTATGCCTATTATGGGATCCCCCCCTATACCAATACATGATGATTGACCATATCCTTTCATAACAAGTTCATTAGCAATTTCATAAGTTAAGGTACCACTTCTGGAAACCATTCCAATATTTCCATTCTTTAATACATTCTTTGGAATTATACCTAATTTACCAACACCAGGAGAAGCAATTCCTGGAGTATTGGGTCCAATTATTTTAACTCCCTTGTTATTCCCGTAATTAACTATATCCATGGTATCATGTATAGGTATGCGCTCAGTAATAATTATGAGCATTTCAATACCTGCATCAATGGCCTCATAGGCAGCATCCTTTGCAAAGGGAGCAGGAACAAAGAGCAATGATGCATTTGCATTGTGGTATTCAACAGTTTCTTTAACTGTATCATAAACGGGCACTCCATGGATATTCATTCCTCCCTTTCCAGGAGTTACTCCTGCTACAATGTTTGTTCCATAATCTAACATATTTTTTGTATGGAAACTTCCCTGTCTTCCTGTTATTCCCTGAACTATGGCATTTGTGTTATTATCTAAAAGTATCATAATCTCACCTTTTTTAAGGACCTGAATAAAAAAATAAAGAATATTAGATTTTGGGAATATCACTTAATACTATGTATTTTAAGAATATTTATATCTTACCATAAAATATATATATTATTAATTGGTAGATTCTATAGATCTAGTTCTTTGAACTGGGAATCATCGAAATTAAAAAAAATAAATATATAAATAATATAAAATGTGGTGAATACTATGGCAAGAATACATGCAAGAAAGAGAGGTTCCTCCGGTTCAAAGAAACCTTTAAGGACTGAAGTTCCTGAATGGGTTACTTTGACTCCTGAGGAGATAGAAAATAAAATTGTTGAAATGGCTAAAGAAGGAAAGCAATCTGCATTGATAGGTACAATATTAAGGGATTCTTACGGCGTCCCAGATGTAAAATTGATTACTGGAAAGAGTATTAGTACAATAATGAAAGAAAATAATGTCTATCCAGAAATTCCAGAAGATTTATTAAATCTAATAAAAAGGGCTGTTAATTTAAGAAATCACTTAGAAAACAACCCAAAAGACCTCCACTCTAAAAGAGGATTACTGTTGATTGAATCCAAAATTAAAAGATTAGTAAAGTATTACAGAAACAACAAAGTATTACCTGCAAAGTGGAGATATACTCCAAAAACTGCAAGATTGCTTGTAGAATAAGATTGATGAATTGCATCTCTATTTTTTTATTTTATTCAAATTTTTCATTTACATTATTTTTTTAATTATTTGTATTCAAATATGCAAATATTGGAAAATATATGTTAAAATACTGTTATTTTGAAATCTATAAAAAATATAAAATAAATTCATTTGAAGGAACCTTATTTAAAAATTTAATAAAATAAGTAATGTTTACAGTATAAAAAAAGAAAAAAATTAAAATTATATTTAAATCTTAAATCTACTTGCCGATTTAGATACTTCTTCAGATATTCTGGAAATTTCATCAATAGCCTTAGTAATCTCTTCTACAACTCCATTCTGTTCCTCAGCACTTGCAGTTAATTCCTCGGCAGTGGCTGCAAACTCTTCAGATATTGAGGCAATATCTTGA